>JAPSFT010000030.1 GCA_035063765.1 Deltaproteobacteria bacterium | reverse complement strand
TCAGCGGGCGTCGTGGTCGCGTGGTGCCGGCTGGACGATCCCGTAGTCGGCGAGCTCGTCGGAGGTGGCGATCGGGGCGCCGCCCTCGGAGCGCGAGCTGCTCCGGCGCGAGCGCTCCTCTCGCTTCTGGGCCGAGCGCTCGGCCTGCTTCTTCTCGCGTTCGCGCTTCAGGACGGACGGTCGCTTGCTCGCCATCGGGTTGCCTCGTGAGCCCCCGGCGACCGGCCGCGGGCCCGAGCTCGGAATCGCGGCGCCGCTCGAGCACGATGCTCCGGAGGCGGATGCCGCAGGACTCTTGCGGAGACGGGGAGGAAGGGCCGAGCCCGGAGTCGACGTCGACCGGGAGAGCTCCTGGCAGGTGGATAGCCCAGCCGGAGCCGATCTCCCAGGCGGGGGTGCCGGGCCCCATTCGCGGGGAGGCCTTCAGCGCTTCCCGCGGCTTCCGAAGGGATGGGACGGATCGGAGGAGGCCCGATGGACACCACGCGCCTGCGGCCCGTCCATTGGCTCGGCAAGCTGCCCGGTGAGAGCGCGCTCGCGCCCTGCCTGGTCGTGATCTGCGGCCCGGACCTCGGGCGCAGGATCCCGCTCGAGGACCCGACGCTCGTGATCGGCCGCGAGACGGAGGCCGACGTGGTCGTTCCGGTCGACGGCATCTCGCGGGCGCACTGCCGCGTGGAGCTCGCCGACGGCGTCTGGCTGCGCGACCTCGGCTCGACCAACGGCACCTGGCTCAACGGCCGCCCGGTCCCCGCCGATCGGCCCGTGCGCCTCACGAGCGGGGACCGCATCGAGCTCGTCGGCGTGGTCTTCAAGTTCCTCGCCGGCGGCGACGTCGAGTCGCAGTACCACGAGGAGATCTACCAGCTCACGATCGTGGACGGGCTCACGCGCGCCTTCAACCGCCGCTACCTGATGGACTTCGTGGCGCGCGAGATCTCGCGCTGCCGCCGCCACGCGCGGCCGCTCTCGGTCCTGCTCTTCGACGTCGACCGCTTCAAGACGATCAACGACGGCTTCGGGCACGCCGCGGGCGACCACCTCCTGCGCAGCGCCGTCGAGGTGGCTCGCGAGGGGGTGCGCCGCGAGGAGTGCCTGGCGCGCTACGGGGGCGACGAGTTCGTGATCGTGATGCCCGAGACGAGCCTCGCCGGTGCGCGCATCGTGGCCGAGCGCATGCGCGGCCGCGTCGAGCTCCACGAGTTCCACTGGCACGGCCAGCGCCTCCCGGTCACGATCTCGGCCGGCGTCGCCGCCCTCGGGCCGGAGGTGATCGCGCCCGAGGACCTGATCTCGGCGGCCGACGCCCGCCTGCTCGAGGCCAAGGTCGCCGGGCGCAACCGCGCCATGGGCTGAGCCGGGCCGCAGGAGTATCCTCCGCGCTCCATCCGAGCGGAGGACCCCCGTGAAGCTCTACGACTCGATCGGACCCAACCCGCGCATCGTGCGCATGTTCCTGGCCGAGAAGGGCGTCGTGATCCCGCGCGAGCCCGTCGACCTGATGAAGGGCGACAACCGCCGCGAGCCGCACCTGCGCCGCAACCCGTCCGGCCAGATGCCCTGTCTCGAGCTCGACGACGGCAGCTTCCTCTCCGAGATCCTGCCGATCTGCGAGTACCTCGAGGAGAAGCACCCGCAGCCGGTCCTGGTCGGCGCGACGCCCGAGGAGCGCGCCCGGACCCGCATGTGGCTGCGCCGCATCGACCTCAACATCGTCGAGCCGCTGGCGAACGGCTTCCGCTACGCCGAAGGGCTCGCGCTCTTCAAGGACCGCATGCACGTGATCCCGCAGGCCGCCGACGACCTGAAGGCGATCGCGCGCGAGAAGCTCGCGTGGCTCGACGGGCTGATGGCCGGCAACGAGTGGATCGCGGGTGCGCGCTTCACGCTCGCCGACCTCTTCCTGTTCGGCTTCCTCGACTTCGGCCGCACGGTCGGCCAGCCGCTCGACGCGAAGCTCGCCTGGATCCCGCGCTGGTTCGAGCGCGTGGCGGCGCGGCCGAGCGCGGAGTCGAGCAAGGCTTGAGCGGGCCGCGCTTTGCGCGGCGCGCCGCCTGGGACCTGACGCCCGGCCCCCTGGCCGCGCGGGCGGCGGAGCGCCGCGCGCGCGGCCAGCCGGTCCTCGACCTCGCCGATGCGAACCCGACCCGCGCGGGCTTCCGGGAGCCCGCCGCAGCGCTCGCCGGGGCGCTGGCCGCAGCGGCGCGCGATCCGCGCTCGGCCCGTTACGAGCCGGACCCGCGCGGGCCGCTCGCGGCGCGCGCGGCGATCGCTGCCCTGCACGCCTGCGACGGAGCCGCGGTCGGGCCCGGGCAGGTGCTGCTCACCGCCGGCACCAGCGAGGGCTACGCGCACCTGTTCCGGGTGCTCGCGGACCCGGGCGACCTCGTCCACCTGCCGGCCCCGGGCTATCCGCTCTTCGAGCACCTGGCCGCGCTCGAGGGCGTGGACGCGCATCGCTACCCGCTGCGCGAGCCCGCGGGCGGCGGCGCGCGCTGGCGGATCGACGTTGCGGCGCTCGCCGCGGCGATCGAGCCGCGCAGCCGCGCGATCGTCCTGATCCATCCCCACAACCCGACCGGCAGCTTCGTCGACCCCGCCGACCTGGCGGCGCTGCGCGCCCTCGCGGCGGCGCGCCGCCTCGCGCTCGTCTCCGACGAGGTCTTCGCGGATTCCGCGCTCACGCCGGACGCGCCCGCGGGCGCGCTGGCCGGCGCCGCCGACGGCGGGGGGCCGCTGCACTTCGTGCTCTCGGGCGCCTCCAAGCTGCTGGCGCTCCCGCAGCTCAAGGTCGCCTGGATCGTGGTGGCCGGCCCGGCGGCGGCGCGCGACGAGGCGCTCGCGCGCCTCGAGTTCGCGGCCGACGCCTACCTCTCGGTGTCCCCCCTGCTGGCGGCCGCGCTCCCGGGCCTGCTCGGTCAGCGCGAGGCGATCGGCGCCGCACTGCGCGCGCGTGTCGCCGCCAACCGCACCCGGCTCGTCGCGACGCTCGAAGGCGTCGGCGCGCACGTGCTGCCGGCCGAGGCGGGCTGGGCGGCGATCGTGCGCGTCCCGGGCGCCCGCGACGAGGAGGCGCTCGCGCTCGGCCTGCTCGACGGCCCGGGCCTCCTCGTGCAGCCCGGCTTCCTCTTCGATCTCGAGCCCGAGGACCCCGCCGGCGCGCCCTGCGCCCATCTCGTCGTGGCTCTCCTCCTCGAGTCTGGGCGCTTCGCAAGCGCCGCCGGCGCGCTGGCCGCCTTCCTCGCGGAGCGGCGCGCGCCGCGCTCCTCCTGAGGGTGCCGAGGACGCGATCGAGGTCAGGGGGTGCGGCTGCCGCCCGCCGGCTCCGGGGTGGCACCGCCGAGGCACTCGAGGACGGCGGCCAGGTCGGGCGCGAGCGGCACCTCGAGCCGCAGCCCGAGCGACGGCAGCGCGAGCGCGGCGCAGTGCAGGAAGGGGCGGTCGAGGCCCGCGCGCTCGGCCAGGTGGCGGTTCGAGGGCGCGTGCCCGTAGCGCTCGTCGCCGAGGACCGGCTGGCCCACGCCCGCGAGGTGGCGCCGGATCTGGTGGGTGCGGCCGGTCTCGGGCTCGACCGCGAGGAGCGCGTGGCCCGACACCACGGAGAGACGGCGGTAGCGGGTCGCGGCGGGCCGCGCGCGGCCCTCCTCGACGATCGGCCGGGCGATCCGCCCGCGCGCGCGGCCGACGCCGCGCACGAGCGCGAGGTAGCGCTTGCCGACCGCCGGATCCGCGAGGGCGGCCTGGACGCGGGCGACCTCTGCCGCCGAGCGCGCGAAGAGGCACACGCCGCTGGTCTCGGCGTCGAGCCGGTGGGCGGGGACGGCGGCCCCGGCCCCCGGCAGGGCGCGCACGCGCTCGAGGAGCGAGCCCGGGCGCTCGGGGTGCGGGACGGTCGGCAGGT
The DNA here is from genome assembly GCA_035063765.1 of Deltaproteobacteria bacterium. Lineage (NCBI taxonomy): Bacteria > Pseudomonadati > Myxococcota > Myxococcia > Deltaproteobacteria bacterium. The sequence goes on along the minus strand of JAPSFT010000030.1, from coordinate 38,022 downwards.
GCGGCGGCTTGTCGACGGCGAGGAGCGTGTCGTCCTCGTAGAGCACCGGAACCTCTGGCGGCGCGCCCGGCGCGAGCAGCGCCACGCACTCCACCTCGGCGGTGAGCGGCATCAGGTCGAAGGGGACGAGGCGGCGGGCGCGCAGGCCGAGCCAGGCCAGGTGCGCGAGGTCGCGCGCGAGCGTGCGCGGCTCGCACGCGACGTAGGCCAGCGGCCCGGCACAGAGCGAGGCGAGCGCGCTCCGCGCGCGCGGCGCGAGCCCGCGCCGCGGCGGGTTCACGACCGCGCCGTCGAAGCGCTCGCCCTCGGCGGCGAGGCGGGGCAGGGCGGACTCGGCGGGCTCGGCGCGTACGCGGAGGCCCGCGATCCCCTGCGCGGTCGCGGCCGCGGCCGCCGCCTCGGCCGCCGGCGCGAAGCTCTCGACGGCGACGACGCGTGCACCGGCCGCCGCGAGGGACAGCGCGAGCGCGCCGTTGCCCGCGCAGACGTCGAGCAGCCGGCGCCCCGGCGCCGGGGCGAGCGCGCTCTCGATCTCGGCCCGGATCGCGGCGGCCTGCTCGCGGTGCGCCTGCGCGAAGCCGCCGGCCGCGGCGAGGACCCAGGGCGCGCCCGCGCCGGAGGGCTGGCCGCGGTGCCGGGCCGGGCCCAGGATCGTGCGCGGCGTGCCGCCGAGGAGCTGGGGCGAGCGGCCCGTGTGCTCGCTCACGGCGACGCCGCGCAGGCTGGGCAGGCGCTCGGCGAGCGCGGCGGCCGCTGCGGCCAGCGCGGCGCGATCGGGCGCGGGCGGCGTGCGCACGACGAGCGTCACGAGCAGGCCCTCGCCGCGGCCCGAGGATCCAGAGGGCTCGCGCTCGTCGCGCAGCTCGCGCAGGTCGACGGCGCGCAGCCGGCCCGGGCCATCGCCTTCGGCGCGCAGCAGCGGGCCGGCGGCGCGCGGAGGATCGGCGAGCAGGACGCGCAGGGCGGCTGCGCCCGCCGCGACGGCGGGTGCCAGCACGCGGCAGCCCGGCAGGTCGAGGACCTCGTGGCCGCCGCGCCGATACAGGCCGACGCGGGGGCCGGGCGCAACCACCAGCTTCGCGCGCGTCCGGTAGTCGGTGACGGAGGGCGCCGCGCGCACGGGCTCGGCCGCCACGTCGCGCAGAACGGCGTAGGGCGCGAGCGCCTGGCCGAGCCGCGCCGCCTTCGCCGCGAGCTGCGCCTCCGGCGCGAGCAGGATCAGCGGGCAGCCGGGGCAGCTCGAGGCGTGCGGGCAGTCGACCGGCGCGAAGCGCTCCACGCGCGCAGGTTGCCGCGCGACGCCGTGCACCGCGAGGTTGGTCCGTTGCAGCGCCGGAGCCTCCGGGCGAGAGGGGGTCCGTGCTCGCTCTCCGCGCGCGGTGGCCCTCGTACTCCAGAACCCGCCAACGCACCGCTCCGGCTGCGCGCGGGCCCCCGCTCGCCCTGCGGCTCCTCCTTGCCTCGCGGGCGGCCTACTCCCCGAGCACTCCCTGCTCGCGCAGCCGCGCGATGCGATCGGGGCCGTAGCCGAGCACCTGCGAGAGGACCTCGTCGGTGTGCTGGCCCACCGTCGGGGCGCGCGTCGGGGCCGGCAGCTCCTCGCCCGCGAAGTGGACCGGGAAGGGCAGCATGTCGGCTCCGTGCTGCTCGTGGGGGTACCAGGGGAAGCGCGCCTGGAACTGCGGGTCGCCGGCGATCGTCTTCGGCGTGTTGACGGGCGCCACCGGGAAGTTCTTCTCGGCGCCGAGGCGCAGCCACTCCGCGCTCGTGCGGGTGCGGAAGATCTCGCGCAGCTCGCGCTGGAGCGCGCGGTTGCCCCGCGCGTGGTCGGCGTAGCGGGAGCCGGGCCAGCGCTCGAAGAGCTCGGGCCGGCCGACGGCTTCGCAGAAATGCTTCCAGAAGGCCTGCTCGCTGGCCATGAAGAGCACGTGCCCGTCCCGGGACTCGTAGATCTGGTAGCGGACGCCCTCGCGCATCCCGGCGGTGCCGGGCGCGCGGCGCTCGTAGCCGTCGGCCTGGTTGCCCGTGACCACGTCGGCGGGGCGCTCGTACGCGCGCCAGCTCTCGATCCGGTACCAGTCCATGTAGGCTGCGGCGTCGCTCTGCCCGAGCTCGAGCTGGCAGCCCTGGCCGGTCTCGCGCGCGCGCAGCACGGCGGCCAGGATCCCGAGCGCGCCGAAGAGCGGACCGGCGTGCATCCCGATCGAGGCGTGCTCGGGGATGTAGGTGAAGCCCTCGTCGTCGCGCGCCACGCCGACGACGCCGGCCCAGGTGTCGAAGGCGATGCCGTGGGCGGGAAGCTCCTGGTAGGGCCCGCTGCTCCCGTAGCCGGAGATGTTGCAGAAGACGAGCTTCGGGTGGAGCGCGCGCAGCTCCTCGTAGCCGAGCCCGCGCCGCGCGAGCGAGCCCGGCCGCATGGCCTCGACCACCACGTCGGCGCCGCGCGCCAGGTCCTTGTACACCTCGACCGCCTCGGGCTTGCGCAGGTCGAGCACGAGCGAGCGCTTGCCGCGGTGCACGTGCAGGTGGAGCAGCGACACGCCCTCGACGATCGGCCAGGTCATCTCGCGGATGTAGTCGCCGGCGGGCGACTCCACCTTGATCACGTCCGCGCCGAGATCGGCCAGGTGGGTCGTGATGGCGCCCGGCCCGAGCAGCGAGGACTCGATCACGCGCAGCCCGGCGAGGGGCGGACGCTGGGCCCCCACCCTCAGAGTCCCGAGCGGAACGGCGCGTCGCCGTCCAGCACGTCGGCCGCCACCAGGTCCTCGAGATGGCGCGGGTCCCACCAGGTGATCTGGAGCTGCTTCGCGCGCCGGAAGTAGAGCTGGATGTCGTACTCGATCGTGAAGCCGACGCCGCCCCAGACCTGCTGGCACATCGCGGTGAGATCGCGCCAGGTCTGGCAGGCGAAGAGCTTCGCCATCGGCGCGAGGCGCGCCGTCGAGCGGCCGTGGTCGCGCGCCCAGGCGGCCTCGTAGACGAGGGTCTTGCCCCCGTCCACCGCGGTGGCGGCATCGGCCAGGTAGTGCGAGATCGCCTGGAAGGCGCCGAGCGGCTTGTCGAACTGCTGGCGGTCCTTCGCGTACTGCACGGTGATCTCGAGGGCGCGCTCGGCGCCGCCCATCGCGAGGGCCGCGAGCAGCACGATGCCGTCGTGCATCACGCGCTCCCAGGCGGCCCAGCCGGAGCCGGCGGCGCCGAGCCGCGCCGATGCCGGCACGCGCACGGCGTCGAAGCGCACCTGGTACTGGGTGTCGGCCGCGAGGCTCTTCTGCTGGGTCAGCGTGACGCCGGGCGCCCGCGGGTCGACCAGGAACAGGTCCACGGCCGTGTCGGCGGCGCCCGTGCGCGCGAGCACCACGAGGCGGCTCGCGGCGCTCGCGAAGGGCACGTGGCGCTTCAGGCCCGCGAGCACGAAGCCGTCGCCCTCCGCGCGCGCGGCGAGCTGGACGCCGCGCGGGCCGAAGCCGCCGTCGGGCTCCATCCACGCGGGGGTCAGGATCGCCTCGCCCGCGGCGACGCGCGGCAGCCACTCGCGCTGCTGTGCCTCGCTGCCGGCTGCCTGCAGGACGCCCGCGCCCATCACCGCGCTCGCGAAGTGGGGCGAGGGCGAGAGTGCTCGGCCGAGCTCCTCGTACACGATCGCGGCGTCGAGCAGGCCGAGCCCCGAGCCCCCGAACGACTCCGGGATCAGGACGCCCGTGACGCCGGTCTCCGCGAGCTGCTTCCAGAAGGCCGGCGGGTAGCCGGTCGGGTCGTCCTCCAGCTTGCGGACGACCTCGAGCGGCGCGTGCTCCGCGCACACGCGGCGCACGGTCTCGCGCAGCAGCTCCTGTTCCTCGGTGAGATCGAGATCCATCTCAGGGCCTCCACTCCGCGCCCTTGCGCCGCCAGGGGTTGTCGCCGGGCGCGCTCGGGAGCGCGATTCGCGCCGTGCACTCGCCGCAGGCGCGCTCGCCGACGCTCACCCGCACGGCCACCTCGACCCAGGCGCAGCCGGCGTCGTCGGTCTCCACCTTCTCGACGGTGCCGCGGAAGACCATCCGGTCGCCCGGGAAGATCGAGTCGCGGATCCGGAAGCGAACGCGGCCGAGCCGGCCGGTGGGGCCGCACCAGTCGCCGAGGTAGCGCTCGTACCAGGCCGCCAGGTTCGGCGTGTTCAGGAAGATGTCGCGCACGCCGTTGCGCTGCTGCGCGAAGTCCCGGTCGTGGTGCATCGGCCGCCAGTCGCGGCTCGCGAGCGCGCCGAGCACCACGGTCGTGGCGCTCACGTCCACCGCCAGCTCGGGCAGCGCGAGGCCCGGCTTCACGTCGCCGATCGTGAGGCTCACGACTCCCTCCGGTACCCGAAGCCGGTGTAGGTCTCGGTGCCGACCCACTCGCCGCGCTGGTTCTGGTACTCGACGTCGATGACCCAGAAGCGGCCCTGGCCGAGCTTGGTCTGCTTCGGCTCGGAGACCGAGCGCAGCACCTGCCAGGTCGTGAGCCGGTCGCCGGGGCGCACCGGCTCGCCGAACACGATCGTGTTGTCGGTCATCACGGCCTCGGGGAGGTCCAGCTTCTCCTTCAGGTCGAAGTGGACCTGGAGCGGCTGGGCGGTGCCGCTCCGGTGGGGCGCCCAGTAGTGCGGCCGGAACCAGACCGAGAGCATGGTCGGCGGCGCGATCCAGCCGCCGGTCAGCTCCCGGGCCACGGCCTCGTCCCAGTAGAGCGGGTTGCCGTTCTCGACCGACGCGCAGGTCGTGGCCACGTAGCCGCGCTCGACGTCGAACTCGCCGGGCTGCTCGTAGCGCTTCTGGCCGATCCAGCCCGCCACTTCCTCCGGCAGCTCGGACATGGCGCCTCCTTCACGCGACGACGCCGTCGCGGCGCAGGGTCTCGATCGCCTCGGGCGCGAGGCCGGCCTCGCGCAGCAGGCGATCCGTGTCGGTGTCGGACGCGTCGCGGGCACGCGTCGGGCCGGCGAGCGGGGTCTGGCCGGCGAGCACGGGGCCCACCTGGCGCACGCTCCCGTGCGCCGGGTGCTCGGCCGTGGCCCAGACGCCGCGCGCCGCGAAGTGCGGGTCGCGGGCGGCCTCGGCGACGCTCGAGACCGGCGCGACGCAGGCGTCGCCGGGCCCGAGCTCGGCCACCCAGGCGTCGCGGTCGCGGGTGGCGAAGGCCGCGGCGAGGTCCGCGCGCAGCGCGTCCTGGCGCGCGTCGTCCATCTGGTGCGGGATCCAGCGTTCGAGGCCGAGCGCCTTGGCGAGGTTCGCGAAGAACCGGGGCTCGATCGCGCCGACCGCGAGCCAGCGCCCGTCGCGGCAGCGGTAGACGTCGTAGCAGGCGTAGCGGCCGGTCAGGAGGTCGCTGCCGGGGCCCGGCTCCGCGCCGGTCGCCAGGTGCTGGTCCGCGTGGAGCGCCATCAGCGAGAGCACGCCGTCGGCGACCGACACGTCGAGGTGTTCGCCGCGGCCCGTGCGGGTGCGGCGCAGGAGGGCCGCCAGGATCGCGAGCGCCGCGTGCATGCCGCCGGCCGCGGAGTCCGCGATCGTGGCGCCCGGCAGCGCGGGGCCGCCGTCGGCGCGCCGGCCCGAGCAGTCGAGGTAGCCGGCAACCGCCAGGTAGTCGAGATCGTGGCCGGCCCAGCCCGCGTAGGGGCCGGTCTGGCCGTAGCCGCTGGTCGAGCAGAGGACGAGCCGCGGGTTGCGCTCGGCGAGCGCGCGGTAGCCGATTCCGAGCCGGTCCACGACGCCGGGCCGGAAGCTCTCGAGCACCACGTCGGCGCGCTCGGCCAGCGCGAGGAAGGCCGCGCGGCCCGCGGGCGCCTTCAGGTCGATGCGGGCGCGCAGCATCCCGCGCCCGGCCCCGTAGGCCCACCAGGCGGGCTCGATCTGCACGCCGGCGCGCCGCGGCGGCGTCCCGATCTTGACGACGCGCGCTCCGTAGTCGGCGAGGATCCGCGCGCAGCGCGCGGCCGGCCCGACCGTCGAGAGGTCGAGCACCGTCGTGCCGTCGAGCGCGGGGGGCTGGGGGGTCATCGACTTCGTGCCGGCCTCAGAAGTTCCGGGGCAGGCCGAGCTTGCGCCGGGCGATGATGTTCTTCTGGATCTCGGACGCGCCGCCGCCGATCGTGTCGATCACCGAGTAGCGGTACGACATCTCGGGGCGGCCCCGCATCGGCGCCTCGGCCGTGTGGACGCGCAGCTGCGCGCCCGGTCCGGCGAGGTCCAGCATCGCGTTGCCGACGCGCTGCGAGAGCTGGGTCGCGAAGAGCTTGTACTCGCTCGCCTCGACGGTGGGCGGCTTGCCCTTCACGCTGCGCGCGGCGGCCAGGAAGCGCAGGCCGAGCACGCGTGCCACCTCGCACTCGGTGGCGAGCCGCGCGATGCGGCTGCGCAGGTGCGGGTCGCGGCGCAGCGGCTCGCCGTCACGCACGGCCCCGCGCACCCAGTCCACCAGCTCCTCGAGGCGCTGCTCGGTCGGCGAGAAGGTGAACATCGTGAAGCGCTCCAGGTCGAGCGCCTCGGAGATGTAGCGGAAGCCCGCGCCGAGCTCGCCCACCCGGTAGTCGTCGTGCACGAAGACGTCGTCGAAGAAGACCGTGTTGGTGATCTCGTCGCCGATCGTCGGCATCGGCTGGACGGTGAGGCCCGGGTGCTTCATCGGGATCAGGAAGAGGCTGATCCCGTCGTGCTTGGGCGCCTCGGGGTTCGTGCGCGCGCCGAGCCAGTACCAGTCGGCGAAGTGCGCGGAGGTGGTCCAGATCTTCTGGCCGTCGAGCCGCCAGCCTGCGCCGTCCCGCACCGCGCGGAGCTGCATGTTGGCCGCGTCGGAGCCGGCCTGCGGCTCGCTGTAGCCCACCGCGAACTCGATCTCGCCGCGGATGATCTGGGGCAGGAACTCGCGCTTCAGCTTCTCCGAGCCGTGCCGGATCAGGGTCTTGCCGATGATGCCGACGCCCTTGCCGATCTGGGGGCAGCCGCGCCGCGCGAGCGCCTCGTTCAGGATGTACTCGTAGACGCCGGGCCGCTCCTGGCCGCCGTACTCCCGGGGCCAGGTCATGCCGAGCCAGCCGCGCGCGGCGAGCTTCTTCATGAAGGCGCGCCGCGGCGGGGTGTCCACGATCTGCGCCATGTTCTCGCGGGTCACGTCGGCGACGTCGGGCGTCGCGTGCTCGTCGAGGAAGCGCTCGACCTCGGCGGCGAAGGCCCGCTCCTCGGGAGAGAACTGGAAGTCCAAGGGATCGTCTCCTCACAGGCGGGTCCAGGATATACGAGACGATCCGTATTGTAAATCACCCGAGCTCTCGTCCGGGGGAAGTCTGGATCGCCCTCCAACCATGGATGAGCGGCAACGCGGCGGCCGCGGGTGAGGGATCCTACGATGCCGCCGGTCTGCCGCGCCCCGCGCGGGGCGGACGGGAGGACTTCGCGATGCAGGAGTTCCGCGACCGGATCGCCGTCGTGACGGGGGGCGGCTCCGGGATGGGCCGCGAGCTCGCGAAGCAGCTCGCCGCCGAGGGCTGCCACGTGGCGATCTGCGACGTGTCGGCCGAGCACATGGGCGAGACGAAGGCGCAGTGCGAGCGCGCCGCACCCGCCGGCACCCGCGTGACGGCCCATCCCTGCGACGTCTCGGACGAGCGGCAGGTGCTGGCCTTCCGCGACGCGGCGCTCGCGGCGCACGCGACCGGCCACGTCCACCTGCTCTTCAACAACGCCGGCATCGGGGGCGGCGGCAGCCTCGTCACCGACGACCGCGCCGAGTGGGACAAGACCTTCGCGGTGTGCTGGGGCGGCGTCTACCACTGCACGCGCGCCTTCCTGCCCGCGCTCGTCGCGAGCCCCGGGGCGCACCTGGTCAACACGAGCTCCGTCAACGGCTTCTGGGCGAGCCTCGGGCTCGGGATCCCGCACACCGCCTACAGCGCCGCGAAGTTCGCGGTGAAGGGCTTCTCGGAGGCGCTGATCACGGACCTGCGCGTGAACGCCCCCCACGTGAAGGTCTCGGTCGTGATGCCCGGCCACATCGGCACCTCGATCGTCAGCAACAGCGCCGCGGTGTTGGGCCGGCCGAGCCCGAAGGAGATGACCGCCGAGGACCTGGTCCCGATCCGCGAGCGGCTGAAGCGCCAGGGCCTGCCCGCCGACGGGATCCCCGACGACCTGCTCCGCGCCGGCCTCCAGCAGATGGCCGACGACTTCCGCGACAAGGCCCCGCTCAGCGCGGCCGCTGCCGCCACGATCATCCTCGACGGCGTGCGCCGGGGCGAGTGGCGGATCCTGGTCGGGGAGGACGCGCAGGAGCTCGACCGGATGGTGCGCGGCGATCCGACGCGCGCCTACGACGAGTCGTTCCTGGAGGAGCTGCGCCGCCGCGGCGTGTTCGGGGCCCTGCGTGTCGGGGGCTAGGCGCGCGCTGCGCAGCGCCCTCGCGGCCTCGGCGGCCGGGTGGGCGATCGGGGCCTTCGTGCTCGCAGGGCCGGCGTCCGCGCAGCCGCGGATCGCCGCCGAGGTCGCGGCGCAGGCGGCGGCGGGCGGGAGCGTGCGCGTGCTCGTCGAGCTCGAGGTGCCCTTCGCGGCGGAGGGCCGGCTCGCGCCGGCGCGGCGCGGGGAGCAGCGAGGCGCGATCGCGAGCGCCCAGGCGGGGCTCGCCGCGGCGCTCGCGGGGCGCCCGCACCGGGTCGCGCGCGTCTTCCGCTCGCTGCCCGCCGTGGCGCTCGAGGTCGGGGCCGGCGCCCTCGACGCCCTGGCCCGCTCCCCACTCGTCGTGCGGGTGACGCCGGACGAGCTGCACGCTCCCCTGCTCGACGTGAGCGTGCCGCTCGTCGAGGCGGACCAGAGCGCGGCCCTCGGCGCGGACGGCACCGGCCAGGCGCTCGTGATCCTCGACACGGGCGTGGACGCGGCGCACCCGAACCTGGCGGGCAAGGTCGTGGCCGAGGCCTGCTTCGCGTCCGGCGCGCCCGGACCCGCGGGCGACTGCCCGGACGGCAGCGGGACCCAGAGCGGCCCCGGCGCCGCCGCCGCCTGCAGCTTCTCGAACGAGTGCTTCCACGGCACCCACGTCGCCGGCATCGCCGCCGGCGAGGGGCCGAGCTACGACGGCGTCGCGCCGGGCGCCGGCCTGATCGCGATCCAGGTGGCCTCCGAGATCAGCGACGCGGGCGCCTGCAGCCCGAGCCCCGCCCCCTGCGCGCGCTCCTACGAGTCCGACCTGATCGCCGCGCTCGAGGAGGTCCACGACGAGCTCCGCTTCACCTGGCCGATCGCAGCCGTGAACGTGAGCCTCGGCGGGGCCGTCTGGACCTCGCAGCCGGCCTGTGACGCGAGCAACGCCGCCTACAAGGCCGCGATCGACAATCTGCGCTCGGTCGGCATCGCCACCGTGATCGCGGCGGGCAACGACGGCGTCGCGAACGGGATCGCCGAGCCCGCCTGCATCTCCTCGGCGGTGAGCGTCGGCGCGAGCAACGATGCCGACGGGGTGGCGAGCTTCACGAACCAGGCCCCGTTCCTCTCGCTCTGGGCGCCGGGCGTCTCGATCCGCGCGCCCTACTACGGGGGGACGGGCTACGCCAACGCGAGCGGCACCTCGATGGCGGCGCCCCACGTCGCGGGCGCCTGGGCGATCCTGCGCGGCGTGGCTCCGGACGCGGAGGTGGGCGAGATCCTGGCAGCGCTCCAGGCGACCGGTGCGCCGATGCCCTACACCAGCCGCATCCGGGTCCGCGCGGCGCTCGACGCGCTCACGATCGCCTGCGCGAACGGCCTCGACGACGACGGCGACGGACTGGCGGATCTCGACGATCCCGGCTGCAGCGGCCCGGCCGACGACGGCGAGCTCGGAAGCTCCGCGTGCGACGACGGGCTCGACAACGACGGGGACGGCTTCACCGACGCCGCCCAGGATCCCGGCTGCTTCGCCCCGGCCGCCGGCGACGAGGACCCCGACTGCCAGGACGGCGCGGACAACGACCTCGACGGTGCCGTCGACTTCGACGGCGGCGCTTCGCGCAACGGCGGCACACCGATCGCCAGCGCCGATCCGCAGTGCCCCCAGGCGTGGGCCGCCAGGGAGAAGGCGGCGAGCTGCGGGCTCGGCGCGGAGCTGGCCCTGCTCCTCGCGGCCCTGCGCGCGCGCCGGCGCCGCGGCTGACGCCAGGGGCGCGGCTCGCACCCCCGCGGCGCGACCGGACCCTCAGCGGCGCCCGCGCAGCGGGTTCGCCCGCCGGTGCCGGCCCGCGAGCGCGAGGCCCATCCCCGCGGCGAACGCCGCGCCCGCGCCGCTCGGCTCGGGAAGGGTGAAGTAGACGGTCGCCTGCCCCTTGAGGGTGCCGAAGTCGTCGTGGAAGCTGACGAACAGGTTGCCGGTCGTGAACCCGGCGTCGGAGCTCGGCAGGGCGTCGCCCTCCAGCGCGTCGGGCCCGAAGAAGAGGACGCCGAGGCTGCGGATCGCGTAGCCGTTGACCGGATGGCCGGCCGCCGCGCCCAGCTCGCTGTCGGCTGCAAATTGGTCTCCTAAGGGCGTATCGGCGGACGTCTGGAGCGTGCCGGCGCTCGCGCTCCAGACGAAGCCGGCACCCTCGAGGCTCGTGCCGAGCGACACCAGCGCGCTCGGATGGAGGCCGTGGTCCGGATCGGCATCGGCGTCGGCGACACCGTCGTCGAAGACGAGCAATCCGTTCACCCGCTCGGCGTCCGAGAGGAACCAGGCGTAGCTGCCGGACACCCCCGTCACCTCCCCCGCGAACGGGAATCCGACGTCGGCCGCGGCGAGTTCCGGCCCCACGCCGATGCCCAGCACGACCAGGCCCGCTGCCCGGATCCCACTCCCGATCCTCGCCCTGGTGGTACCCATCCTGTTCCCCTCCTGCCCCCGGGTCGGCCCATGGGACCCCCTGCGCAGGTCCACGCCGCGAGCCGGACGAACGCCGGTCGCCCGGATCGATAGCACCCCGGGCGGGACGAGGGCGTGCGCGCAGGCCGTGCGGGGCGGCTGTGGTCCGAAGCACCCGCTCCGGGCGCGGGAGATACCGGCGCGAGATGACAGGACCTGATCAGCCATGACGGGTACACGAGTCCGCTGAGGAGGGGAGCGATGATCTCGGCGCGCGTGTGGGGCGGGGCGGTGGCGGCGATCCTGGCCGCGGGACCTCTGGTGGCTTCGGCGCAGGAGGCTCCGGAGCGGCATGCCTACTTCGGCGAGAGCCACGTCCACACGAGCTGGTCGTTCGACGCCTACATCTTCGGCAACACCAAGACCACCCCCGCGGACGCCTACAAGTACGCGAAGGGCGAGCCCATTCCGCATCCGATGGGCTACCCGGTGAAGATCGAGACGCCGCTCGACTGGATGGGCGTCACCGACCACTCCGAGTACGCGGGCGTCGTCCAGCTCGCCAACGACCCGACCTCCGCGCTCGGCAAGCTGCCGATCGCGAAGAAGCTGATCGTCAAGACCCCCGCGGACATCCAGCGCATCTACCTCTTCCTCGGCGAGACCATGATCGAGCAGAAGCCGATCCCGGAGCTGGTCAGCCCGGAGGTCGCGGGCACCGTCTGGAAGCGCAACAACGCGATGGCCGACGCCGCCAACGAGCCGGGCAAGTTCACCGCCTTCTGCTCCTACGAGTGGACCTCGACCCCCGACAACCGGAACATGCACCGCAACGTGTTCTTCGAGGACTGCGCGAAGGTCCCCGAGCTGCCGTTCAGCTCGCTCGAGTCGGTGGATCCGACCGACCTGTGGGCGTGGATGGACGGCCAGCGCAAGGCGGGCAACGAGCTGATCGCGATCTCGCACAACGCGAACCTCTCGGACGGCCACATGTTCCCGATCGACGTGGACGAGAAGGGCCGGCCGATCGACGCCGCCTGGGCGGCGACGCGCGACCGCAACGAGCGGCTCACGGAGATCAAGCAGATCAAGGGGCAGTCGGAGACCCATCCGCTGCTCTCGCCCAACGACGAGTTCGCGAACTACGAGATCCTGAACTACCTGCTCGGCTTCCCGGAGGGCCGCTTCCCGACGATCCCCGGCAGCTACGTGCGCCAGGGCCTGAAGGACGGGATCGCGATGCAGCAGGCGCGCGGCTACAACCCGTACAAGACGGGGGTCGTCGGCGGCTCCGACTCCCACGACACGGCGGTGCCGTACCGGCAGAGCAACTTCTTCGGCGGGCACGGGAGGAACGACGGCGACATCAAGGAGCGCATGGCCGGGCACGTCTTTGCCGGCATGGACGTGCGCTTCGAGAACCCCGCCGGCCTCACGGGGGTCTGGGCCGAGGAGAACACGCGCGCGTCGCTCTTCGACGCCATGTGGCGCAAGGAGACCTTCGGAACCAGCGGCCCGCAGCTCAAGGTCCGCTTCTTCGGCGGCTGGGAGTACGGTGCCGACGCGACCTCCGCGAGCGACTGGGTCGGGACCGGCTACGCGAAGGGCGTCCCGATGGGCGGCGACCTCCCGCCCGCCGCCGCAAAGGCGCCCACGTTCCTGGTGTGGGCGCTGAAGGACCCCAGCTCCGGAAACCTCGACCGCATCCAGATCGTGAAGGGCTGGTCCGCCAGCGGCCAGAGCTTCGAGAAGGTGTACGACGTCGTCTGGGCGGGCGACCGCAAGCCCGACGCGATCAGCGGCAAGGTCCCCGCGATCGGCAGCACGGTCGACCTCGCGAAGGCGACCTACACCAACTCGATCGGCGCGGTGGAGCTCGCGACGACCTGGACGGACCCCGACTTCGATCCGTCGCTCGACGCCTTCTACTACGCGCGCGTGCTCGAGATCCCGACCCCGCGCTGGACCACGATCCAGGCTGCCGAGCTCGGCATCCCGCCGCCGCAGGAGGTGCCGGCGACGGTGCAGGAGCGCGCCTGGTCGTCGCCGATCTGGTACACGCCGAGCGCCGCGGCGCGCAAGACGGCGAAGCCGGGGACCACCGTTGCGGACCTCCAGAAGCAGGGCGCGACGCCGCTCGACGACGCGGCCCTGAAGGCCTTGGTCGTCGGCAAGTCCACCTGGCTCCAGAACGCCGTCACGGGCGGGCGCTTCCTGGCCAACTGGAACGTGGACGGGCAGCGCAACCTCAAGTACGCGAACCCCCGGGTCCCGCAGCCGAGCGAGGTCGGCGACGTGGCGGGCGACGCCTACCTCGGGCTCTCGTCCGGCTACCGGATCGCGGGCGGGAAGATCGTGACGAGCCTCGGCAATGCGCCGTTCTCGCTGGCGGTCTACCAGCTCGGCGACAAGTACTACGGCGCGCGCAGCAACGAGTTCGGCTACGCCAACTACGAGATCATCCCGGCGCCGAGCCAGCTGGGCAGCGAAGTCCAGTTCCAGCTCCAGTAGGGCCGTCGATGCTCGGGCGTCTCGGGCGCGAGCCGCTGCTCCACTTCCTGCTGGTCGGGGGGCTGCTGTTCGGCGCCTATCGCGTGCTGCACCCGGCGCCGGAGGGCGGCGAGGCGGAGGACCGCATCGTCGTGACGCAGGACGACCTGCGCCAGATGAGCCTCACGTGGCTCGCGCAGGGACGGCCGCCGCCGACGCCCGGCGAGATGCGGAGCCTGGTCGAGCACTGGGTCCACGACGAGGTCCTGTACCGGGAAGCGCTGGCCCTCGGGCTCGACCAGGGCGACACCATCGTGAAGCGCCGCATGGTCCAGAAGATGGCGTTCCTCGCCGACGACCTCTCGGACCTGCGCGAGCCCACGCGCGCCGAGCTCGAGGCCTGGTTCGCCGAGCACGCCGCGCGCTTCACGCTGCCGCCGCGGGCGAGCTTCCGCCAGCTCTACTTCTCGCCCGACCGCCGCGGCGCGGGGGCGCGCGCGGGCGCCGAGGAGGCCCTCGTCCAGCTCGCGGGCGGGAGCGTGGACCCGGCGGACGCCACGTCGCTCGGTGACCCCTTCGTGCTCCAGCGCTACTACCCGGAGCGCACGCCGGACCAGATCGCGAAGGACTTCGGTCCGGGCTTCGCCGAGGCGCTCTTCGGGCAGGAGCCCGGCGCCTGGCGGGGCCCGATCGAGTCGGGCTTCGGCTGGCACCTGGTCTTCCTCGAGTCGCTCGAGCCGGCGCGGGTGCCCGACTTCGCGGAGGTCGCGGAGGCGGTCGAGACGGCGTGGGTCGAGGAGCAGCGCGACGCCTTCGAACGCCAGGCCTACGAGACGATGAAGGCGCGCTACCAGATCGTCCTTCCCGACGACCTCACGCCCGCGCCCCTGGTGGCCGCCGGCGCGGGCGGGCGATGAGGCCCTGGAGGGGGGTGGCCCTCGGCCTGCTGGCCGCCGCCGCGCTCGCCCACGGAGGGCCGGCGCGCGCGCACGACGCGCGGCCCGCCTACCTGCAGATCCAGGAGATCGCGCCCGGCCGCTACGACCTGCTGTGGCGGACCCCGGTGTTCTCGGGAATGCCGCTCCCGGTGGCGCTCGAGCTTCCCGACTCGGTGCGTGACGTCTCCGAGCCGCGCGTGCGCGCGCTCCCCGACTCGCTCGTCGAGCGCCGGGTCGTCGAAGCGGCCGCCGGCGGGCTCGCCGGGCAGCGCATCGGGTTCGTCGGTCTGCAGGCCACCATCACCGACGTGCTCGTGCGCGTGCAGATGCTCGACGGCACGCACTCGACCACCCTGGTGCGCCCGTCGCGACCCTGGGTCGAGATCGACGCCTCGCGGGGCGCGCTCGCGGTGGCGGGCGCCTATCTCGTGCACGGCGTGCAGCACATCCTGCAGGGCTTCGACCACCTGCTGTTCGTGCTCGCGCTCGTGCTCATCGTGCCGAGCCGCCGCGTGCTCCTGTGGACGATCACCGCGTTCACGGTCGCGCACTCGATCACGCTCGCGCTCGCCACCCTCGGCGTGGTCCGCGTGCCGGGGCCACCGGTCGAGGCCCTGATCGCGCTCTCGATCGCGCTGCTGGCGACCGAGCTGATCCGCTCGGCGCGGGGGGAGCCGAGTCTCACCGCGGAGCGCCCCTGGCTGGTCGCCTTCGCCTTCGGCCTGCTCCACGGCCTGGGCTTCGCCGGTGCGCTCACCCAGGTCGGGCTCCCGGCGAGCGACGTCCCGCTGGCGCTGCTCTGCTTCAACGTCGGCGTCGAGCTCGGCCAGCTCCTCTTCCTCGCGGCCGTCCTCCCGATCGGCGTCGCGATCCGCGCCGCGCTCGGCCCGGCGCGGATCGTCCGGGCACGCTCGCTCGCGAGCTACGGGATCGGCATCCTCGCCGCCTTCTGGTTCTTCGAGCGACTGGCCGGCTTCACGAGCTGAGATCGCTCCGCCCGTCCCGGGCCCGGGACGCCTCCCAGATCGACAGGCTCCCGAAGGGGGAGCCCATCCGCGCGCGCTCGTGCGGCTCCGCGAGGCCTGCCTCCGCCATCAGCGCGGGGATGCGCCCCTCGAGGTTGTCCGCGAGCCGGTCGCCGCGGTGGGAGGCGCGCAGGAGCAGGTGGGTGAGCGCGCCCTGGGCCGGCCCGAAGTCGAGCACGAGGAGCCGGCCGCCGGGGACGAGGACGCGCGCGATCCCGGCGAGGGTGGATCGGCGTCCCTCGTGCGGCAGATGGTGGAACATCAGCGAGGAGAGGACGCGCTCGAAGCAGGCGTCGGGGAAGGGAAGCGCGTCCCCGAAGCCCTGCCGCCACTCGATCGCCGCGCCCTCGCGCGCGGCCTTCGTCCGGGCGCGTGCCAGCGCCTTCGGATCCGGGTCGAGCCCGGTCACGTGGGCGTCGCGCTGGCGCCGCCAGAGCTGGAGCGACAGCGCGCCGGTGCCGCAGCCGAGGTCGAGCACGCGGTCACCCGCGCGGATCGCCGCGGCGTCGAGCAGCCGCTCGCGCTGGCGCTGCGTGCCGAACAGGCGGGTGAGCGGGTCGTAGAGCGGCAGCAGCCAGTCGGCGCCGGCGGCCGGGAGGAAGTCGGGTCGGCGGTCCGGGCCGGAGCGGGGCGAGTCGGGCGGGTGCATGGGTCCTCCGGGGCGCGCTCGCGCCGCGAGCTTCGCGCGGATCGGGGCAGCGGGCGAGCGCCCGGCTGCCGGTCAGTCCTCGCTCCCGGCCTCGCGGTCGCCGAGCAGGAAGCGGCGCATCTTGTCCTGGTCGCGGGCGAGCTGCTGGCGCCAGAAGCGGATCTGCTCGAGGCGGCCGCGGCGCAGCGCCTGGAGCGAGGTGAGGCGCAGGCTCTCGGCGTAGTGCGCCATGAGGGCGAAGTAGCGGCTCGAGAGGTAGCCGACGAGCGGGAACAGCAGCACCGCGAGCGCCAGCTCGAGCCGCCCGAAGCTCGTGACCTGCCGGAGCAGCAGCACGCCCGCGGCGTAGACCACGGCGAAGGCCTGGAGTCCGATCCACAGCTCGTAGGTGGCGAGCTGGCTCGGCTCGCGGATCACGCGCTTCGCGATCCAGCCGGTGACGCGGCGGGGCAGCGCGTTCAGCAGCCAGCCGAAGCCCGCGAGCGGCGCGCCGAGGACGCCGATCACGGCGGCCGGCAGCGTGTCGCGCAGGAGCGGCAGCGCGCCCACCCGGCGGCGCAGCCCGTCCTCGGTGACGCGCACCCGCTCGCGCGCGGCCAGGTAGGCGCCGATGCGCAGCTCGAGGCCCTGCGCCCAGGCGGGCTGGAAGCGCGAGTAGTACTCGATCGCGTCGGCGATGCCCTGCTCGACCTCGATCCGGCGCGTGGCCTCGTCGCCGATCTCGGGCAGCACGAGCGGGTCGGCGACGAAGTCCGGGCCGAAGAGCTCGTTGGCCGCCTTCACGATCGGCGCCTTCCCGAGGTCGTCGAGGTGGACCACCAGCGCCTCGATGCGCTCGCGCAGCTCGGCCGTGAGCGAGGCCACCGTGGCGGCCGGGTCGGCGCGGTAGGCGGCGGCATGGCGGGCGAGGGGGATCGGCGCGCCCACCCGGAGCGTGAGCTCGCCGCGGTGGCGCACGTCCGGGCGCGCGAAGTTGAGCCCGATCGGGACGACGCGCACGCCGAGCGCGAAGCCGCGCCGCGCCTCCGCCTCGAGGCCGATCCGGATCGCGCCGGTGCGCATCTCCTTCACCTGCGGGTCGACGTGGCTGATGCCCTCGGGAAAGATCCCGATCACGCCGCCGGCTTCGAGCAGTGCATGGCAGTGGCGGAAGATCTCGGGGTTGCCGCCCATGCGCTCGGCAGCGTCGAGCTTGCGGTGGATCGGGATCACCCCGAGCCGCGAGAGCAGGCGCGCCCGCCAGGGCGAGTCGAACATCGTGGAGCGCGCCAGGAAGTGCACCTTGCGGCGTGTGGCGAGGCCGATCGAGAAGGCGTCGACGATGCTGCTCGGGTGGTTCGCCGCGAGGATCAGCGGGCCCGTCTCCGGTACGTGTTCGGCCCCGCGCAGGGTCGTGCGCCGGAAGAACGCCCGCATCGCGAGCGCGATCAGCACCCGCGCGAAGCGGTAGAGCCGGTCGGCCTCGGGGTGGACCGGGATCGCGGACGGCGCCGTCATCCGCGGCGGGTGCGGTGGAGGAGGCGGGTCCGCATGCCGGGGCAAGCGTAGAGCAGGTGCCGCCGGCACCGCTGCGGGCGGCCGGCGACGGGACCTGGGGCAGCCCGCCCGGTCCGTCGGCTTGTGTCACCCCGGGCGGGCGCGCCGCTGTCCGGGGCGTCGCGATCCGGTAGCGTCCGGGCCGTGCTGGTCGCCTGCCACGATTGCGATCTCCTGCACCACCTGGGGGTGATCGCCGAAGGGGCGACCGCGCGCTGCCGGCGCTGCGGCGGCCTGCTGCGCCGCCGGCGGCGCAACGGCATCGAGCGCACGGTGGCGCTCGCGCTCGCGGCCGCCGTGCTCTTCGCGGTCGCCAACGCGTTCCCGTTCCTGTCCTTCGACATGAAGGGGCAGGTCACCCAGACCACGCTCGTGACCGGCGTCCTCGACCTCTGGCGCCAGGACATGCCCGAGATCGCGGCGCTCGTCCTCGCCACCTCCGTGCTGGCGCCGCTGCTCCAGATCTCGCTCCTGCTCTACGTGCTGCTCCCGGTCCACGCCGGACGCGTGCCGTGGCAGATGGCGCGCGCCTTCCGGCTGCTGCGGCACGTCCAGCCGTGGAGCATGATGGAGGTGTTCCTGGTCGGGATCCTGGTGGCCGTCACCAAGCTCGCGGGCATGGCCGAGGTGGTGCCGGGGCTCTCGCTGTGGGCGTTTGCGCTGCTGATCGTGGTGCTGGCGGGGGCGATGTCCTCGCTCGACCCGCAGGAGGTCTGGGAGCGGCTCGGGGTGCGCTCGTGAGCGGCGCGCCGCGCACGGGCCGGGCCGCCTCGTGCTGGACCTGCCACGACTGCCGGCTCCTGTGCCGGGTGCCGGCGGGCGCCGCCCACGCTGCGCGCTGCCCGCGCTGCGGCGCTCCCCTCCACGCGCGCAAGCCGGGTAGCCTCGAGCGCACCTGGGCGCTCGTGATCGCCGCCGCCCTCTGCTACCTGCCCGCGAACCTGCTCCCGATCATGACCGTCACCTCGCTCGGCAAGGCGCAGTCCGACACGATCATGAGCGGCGTGGTCTACCTCCTGCACCACGGGATGTGGCCGCTGGCGCTGGTGGTCTTCGTGGCGAGCATCTTCGTCCCCATCCTGAAGCTCGTGATCCTGGTGTTCCTGCTGGTCTCGGTGCGGCGCCGCTCGCGCTGGCGGCCGGCCGAGCGGACCCGGCTCTATCGCGTCACCGAGGCGATCGGCCGCTGGTCGATGGTGGACATCTTCGTGGTCACGATCCTGGTCGCGCTGGTGCGGCTCGGCGCGCTGGCCACCATCGAGGCGCGTTCGGGCGCGGTGTTCTTCGGAGCGGTGGTCGTGTTGACCATGATCGCCGCCGAGTCCTTCGACCCGCGCCTGATCTGGGACGGCTGCGAGGAGGCCGAGGCATGAGCGAGCGCGAACCCCGGGAAGGCGGCTTCGAGGGCGCGGCGGAGGCCGTGGTCGACACGCGGCGGCGTCCCTCGATCGTGTGGCTGATCCCGCTGGTGGCGGCACTGGTGGGCGCCTTCGTCGCCTGGCGCACCTTCGCCGAACGCGGGCCCGCGATCACGATCACGCTCGCGAGCGCCGAGGGACTCGAGGCCGGCAAGACCAAGGTCCGCTACAAGAACGTCGAGGTGGGGCTCGTCGAGGAGGTGGCGCTCGCCGAGGACCTCGGGCGGGTGACCGTGCGCGCGCGCATGGTGCACGGCGCGGAGCGCTACCTGCGCGAGGGGACGCGCTTCTGGGTCGTGAAGGCGCGCGTCTCGGGCGGCCAGGTGTCGGGGCTCGGCACGCTCTTCTCGGGCGCCTACGTCGGCATGGACCCGGTGCTCGAGGGACCCCCGGCCCGCACCTTCCAGGCGCTCGACGTGCCGCCGGTGGTCACCTCCGACGAGCCGGGCCGCTCCTTCGTCCTGCATTCCTATCGCGCCGGCTCCGTGGACGTCGGCTCGCCGGTCTACTTCCGCCGGGTCCAGGTCGGCGAGGTCGTGGCCTCCGAGCTCGACCCGAGCGGCGAGTTCGTGACGGTCCGGGTGTTCGTGCGGGCGCCCTGGGACGAGCGCGTCCGCAGCGGTACGCAGTTCTGGAACGCCAGCGGCCTCGACGTGTCGGTCGGTGCCGACGGCGTGCGCATCGACACCGACTCGGTCATGAGCCTGCTGATCGGCGGCATCGCCTTCGACACGCCGGCGGACGGCGGCTCCGAGCCTGCCGCTGCGGAGACGGTGTTCCCGCTCTACGAGAACCGCGCGGCGACGCGCGAGCGGATGTACACGGTCCGGACCCGCTACGTGCTCTACTTCCACCAGTCGGTGCGGGGTCTGGTGCCCGGCTCGCCGGTCGAGTTCCGCGGGATCCGGATCGGCCAGGTGGTGGACGTCCGGCTGGAGATCGACCCGTCGGGGCAGGGCTTCCGGATCCCGGTCGTGATCGAGATCGAGCCGGAGCGCATCGGCCACCTGCCGGCGCCCGAGCAGCGCCACGCGGCGATGGACGCGCTCGTCGCGCGCGGGCTGCGCGCACAGCTCGGGCGCGGGAACCTCCTGACGGGTCAGCTCGTGGTGTCGCTCGACACGCACCCGGACGCGCCGCCGGCCGCGATCGTCTGGCAGGAGCCCTATCCCGAGCTCCCGACCGTCCCGACGCAGCTCGAGGAGATCACCGACAGCCTGACCCAGCTCGTGAAGCGGCTCGAGAAGATCCCCTTCGACCAGATCGGCGCGGATCTGCGCGGGGCGCTGGCTGCCGCGCACGCCGCCCTCGGCCAGGCCGAACGGACGATGGCCTCGACCCAGGCGCTGGTCGGGCCCGACTCGGCGGTGAACCAGGAGCTGCGCCGCGCGCTCGTCGAGCTGACCGAGGCGTCGCGCTCGCTCGGCCTCGCGGCCGACCAGATCGAGCGCGATCCGAACTCGCTGCTCTTCGGGAAGGGGAGGGAGTGATGCGACGGCGATCCCCCTGCTTCGCCGCCGTGCTCGCCGGCGCGGCCCTGCTCGCCGCCTGCGCGCGCGGCCCCGGGCCGCAGTACTACCGGCTGGCGGCGGGCGAGGCGGGTCCCGTGCCCGCCGCGCGATCCGAGCTGGGCCTCGCGGTCGGCCCCAACGGGTTCCCGCGCTACCTCGAGCGGCCCGAGATCGCGACCCGTGACGGCGCGCAGGAGCTCGTCTTCGCCAACGACCAGCGCTGGGCCGGCTCGCTGCGCGACGACTTCTCGCGCGTGCTCGCCGACGAGCTCGGCCGGCGGCTCGGCACCTCGCGCGTGGCCCTCTACCCGAGCGAGCCGCGCTTCCGCGTCGACTACCGGGTGCTCGTCGACGTGCTCGCCTTCGAGGGCGCGCCCGGCGAGAGCGTCACCCTGCGCGCGCGCTGGCTCGTCGCCGGAGGCGACGGGCGGGCGCTGCTCACCGAGGAGTCGCGCGTCGAGGAGCCGGTGGCGGCGCCGGGCTACCCGGGCCTCGTGTCGGCGCACGCCAGCGCGCTCTCGCGCCTGGCCGGTGAGATCGCCGGCGGGATCGCGACGCTGCCGGGCGCCCGCTGAGAACTCAGCCGCTCGCGGGGGCGGGCGCGCGAGCGGCCGTGCGCCGGAAGGTCCGGGGCGGGACGCCGGTCCAGCGCCGGAAGGCGCGCGTGAAGTTCGCCGAGTCGCTGTAGCCGAGCTCGGTGGAGACGTCGATCACCCTCACGGCGGGGTCGGCCAGCATCCGGCGCGCGGCCTCGAAGCGGGCCGCCTCGAGGACGTCGCTGAAGGTCAGCCCCTGCGCACCGAGCCGGCGCTGGAAGGAGCGCTCGCTCATGCCGGCAGCCTCCGCGGCAACGTGCAGCTCCGCCGCCCCGAGCTGGAGCAGGGCCGACACCGTCCGGTGCACGGAGCCCACGAAGTCGGCCGGCGGCGCGGGCTCGCCGGCCGCCGGCGCAGGGACCGGCCGCACCCCTTCGACGCGCCGGGCGAGCGTGGCGCGCGGGAACCCGAGCGCCATCGTCGGCTGGCGGTAGCGGAGACGCTGCGTCGCCAGGGCCGCGATCTCCCCGGCGTGCCGCGGCGGCTCGCCTTCGAGGTGGATCTCGCGGGGCCTCCAGGTGGGCCCGAGCATCGCCCGGAAGGCGGCGAGCCAGGTAAGGAGGCTGTAGTCGAGCACGTGGGCGCGCCCGGCCCGCAGCGCCCTGCAGTAGGCGAGGTGCAGCCACGCCTCGTCGCCCCGCGCCGCGACCCACAGGCGATAGCCGGTGTTGAAGGTCCGGTAGCTCGCCAGCGCCGCCTGCAGGAAGGCGCCGACCGTCGCCGAGCGCGCGATCAACGCGCCCCATTCGCCGAAGCCGTCGATGACCACGGAGCGGCCGATCCGCAGCCCGAGATCGTCGAGCCCGGTCGCGCGGGCCGCCTCCTCGATCAGCAGGCCGCCGTAGGCGACCGGGACGAGCCCGCCGGCCTCGCGGAAGACCGGGCCGATCCGATCGCGCAGCCCGTGGAGCTGGCCCCCGCCGTTCGTCACGAACTCGAAGAACGGGCGCAGGCTGCTCGCACGGACCAGGGGGATCGCCTGCATCGTCTCGCGCCGCCGCTCCTGCCTCTCGGCCCCAGTCCGGAGCAGGATACGCTCCAGGCCAAGTCGTGTCGCCTCCCGGACGACCCGAACCCCATGACAGGTCCCTGGGGTGAAGACGCAACATCGACCGGCCTCGGCCGGCTGGCGCGTGATGACAGGTGGACGCGCGGCGGCGGGCTACATCGTGGCCGGTCGGGGGTGCCGAGCGCCGACCCCGACCGGGAGGCCGACGATGAACGCCGCACGAACCCTTGCCGGGATCTACCTCGCCCTGGCGCTCGCGGTCGCCTGCGCCTCGAGCCAGGTGAGCGACCGCGAGAGCCAGGTGAGCGGCCGGCTCCCCCGGCCCGACACCATCTGGGTGTACCCGTTCGGGGTCACGCCCGCGGACGTCCCGGGCGCGTCGGCAGCGGCCGGCCGGGTCGACGCGGCGCCGATGAGCGCCGACGAGCTGGCCGAGGGCCGCGAGCTGGGCGCCGAGGTGGCGAGCGCCCTGGCCGACGAGATCCAGCGCATGGGCCTGCCGGCCGCCGTCCCGGTGCCGGGCACGACGCCGCGGATCGACGACATCGTGATCCACGGGTACTTCACGTCGATCCACGAGGGCAGCGCCGCCGAGCGCATGGTGGTCGGCTTCGGGGCCGGCGCCTCCAAGCTCACCACGGTCGTGGAGGGCTTCGAGATGACGCCCGAGGGCCTGCGCAAGCTCGGCTCCGCCTCGGTGGCGACCGGTGGCGCCAAGGGCCCCGGCGCCGCCGTCCCGGCGGCCGTCGCCATCGCGACGGCGAACCCGATCGGCCTGATCGTGTCGAGCGCGGTCAAGGTGGAGGGCGAGGCGAGCGGCCGCAGCACGATCGCGGGCCGGGGGCGGCAGACGGCAAAGGTGATCGCCGAGCAGCTCGAGCCGAAGTTCCGGGAGCAGGGCTGGATCCCGTGAGCGGGATCGCGCCCGGCGGGCGAGGACGGCGATGAGGGGTGGCTTCCGGGCAGGCGCTTGCGCCGTCGCCTTCGCGCTGGCCGTCGCGGCGCTGGCGGCGCCTCCGGCGATCGGCGCCGAGGAGGAGGCCGACCCGTCGCGGCCGCCGATCGTGGACCCGCGCGCCGACCGGCTGCTGCGCGCCATGGGCGACGTCCTCGCCGCTGCGAGCCAGTTCAGCTTCCGCGCCCGCATCGAGTACGACCAGGTGCTGCCGAGCGGGCAGAAGGTCGAGCTCGGCGCGCTCCAGGACGTGGCCGTGCGCCGCCCCGACCGCGTGTACGTCGAGTACGAAGGTGACGCCGGCGCCAACCGGCTGTGGTACGACGGCCGGCAGATCACCGTGCTCGACGGTGAGGAGAACCTCTACGCCGCAGCGCCGATGCCCGGGAAGATCGACCAGGCCATCGACCGCCTGATCGGCCAGTACGGCTTCTCGGCGCCGCTCTCCGACTTCCTGTACAGCGATCCCTACCGGGTCCTGCGCGCGCGCGCGCAGTTCGGGCTCTACCTCGGCGAGACCTCGGTCGAGGGCGTGCGCTGCCATCACCTGGCCTTCGTCGACAAGGCGATCGACTGGCAGATCTGGATCCAGGACGGGACCCAGCTCGTCCCGTGCAAGGTCGTGATCACCTACAGCCGGCTCCCCGGCGAGCCCCGCTTCGCGGCCACCTTCTCGGACTGGGATCTCGGGGCGCGCCTCGCGGACGTCCGCTTCGAGCCGATGCTCCCGCCCGACGCCGCGCGCATCGACTTCGTCGCGGCGATGAAGAAGGCGGAGGCCCGGTGATGCGGAGGACATTCGCGATCGCGCTGGCGGCGGGCCTGCTGCTCGCACCGCTCGCCGGTCAGGCGCGCGGCTTCGGCGGCGGTGGCTTCGCGGGGCGCGGCGGTGGCGGCTTCGGGGGCGGCGGCCGTCTCGGCGGTGGGGGATTCGGCGGTGGCGGGGGCTTCGGCCAGGGCCACTTCGGTGGCGGCGGGCTCGGCAGCGTCGGCGCTTCGGGCCGGCTCGGCGGGGAGGGCGGGACGCGCTCCCTCGAGGGCGGCCAGGGCAACGCCCAGGACCGCCAGTCGCAACGCCAGTCCTGGTCGTCCGGCAACCAGGCGAACCGCCAGGCGACCGCCGAGAGCATGCAGTCGAGCCGCCAGTCCACGGGCGAGAGCATGCAGCAGAGCCGGGAGTCGACGGCCCAGACGATGCAGAAGAACGCCTACGACCACTGGGACGGCTACTACGACCACAACGCCGGCTACTACGGCGGCGCCTGCTACGGCTGCGGCGGGGGCAGCGAGGCGGGCGCGGCAGCCGTGGGCGCCCTCGCGGGCCTGGCCGTCGGGGCCAGCGTCGCGAGCCTGCCGCCCCGCACCACGACGGTGTACGTGGCCGGCAGCCCGTACTACTACGACGGCAGCCACTACTACGCGCCGCAGGGCTCGGGCTACCAGGTCGTGAAGCCGCCGCAAGGCGCCGCCGTCGCGAAGCTGCCGCAGGGCGCCGTGCGGCAGGACATCGGCGGCACGACCTACTACTACGCCGACGGGAGCTTCTACAAGCCCTTCTACAACGGCAGCAGCGCGATCTACCAGGTCGTTCCTCCGCCCTCGAGCTAGTCCGGACGATCCGTGCGCCGCCTGACACCGATCGCTGCTTCGTCCGTGCTCCTCGCGCTGCTGGCCGCGGGGCCCGCCGCCGCCGCGGACCCCGCGCCGGTGGCGCCGGCCGCAGGGGCCGGGGCCCGCAGCGCCACCGAGATCAACAAGCAGCTCAGCAACCCGGTGAGCGACCTGTGGTCGATCACGTTCCAGCAGAACAACTTCCTGCTCGGCTACGAGACGCCCGAGCACGGCGACCGCTGGAGCTCGAACCTGCTGTTCCAGCCGGTCCTCCCGGTCTCGATCTCGGAGGACTGGAACCTGATCACCCGCCCGGTGATCCCGCTCTTCGCCTCCCAGCCGCACCCGGACGAAGAGGACCCGTTCCATGCCAACCGCTCGACGGCCTTCGGCGACACCGCCTTCCTGCAGCTCGCCTCGCCCACTTCGAAGCTCGTCGGCAAGTGGCTGCTCGGAGTGGGCCCCACGTGGGTCTTCCCCACCGCGGGGTCCGACTACACCGGGAGCGGACGCTGGCAGGTCGGGCCGGCGGCGGTCGCGGGCTACCTCTCGGAGAAGTGGATCGCCGGAGCCCTGTTCCAGAACTGGTGGTCCTTCGCCGGCTCGAACGGCCGTGACGACGCCCACTCGATGAACCTCCAGCCCTTCTTCGCGTACTTCCTGCCGGACGGCTGGAGCGTGGGCTACTCCGGCAACGTGCTCGCCAACTGGAAGGCCAACCGGCTGGGCGACGTCTGGACCGTTCCGCTCGGGCTGAGCGTCGCCAAGGTGGTGAAGCTCGGCCGGCTGCCGGTGCGGCTCGGGCTCGCGGGGCAGTACATGGTCGTCAGCCCCGACGAGTACGGCCAGCGGTGGAACGTCCAGGTCACCGTGGCCCCGGTCCTCCCGAAGCTGGTCCACGGCCAGCTCTCCGAGCCGTCCAGCCTGCGCTTCGGTCTCGAGCCGGGGGGATGAGCTTTCGCGCGAACGCCGCGCCCGAAGTCGCGTAGAATGGCCGCCCGGGCGCCGGTCGCCCGCAACGACTCCGGCCCGCCCGGCGGGACGAAGGAGACCACGATGAGCGCAGCAAGCCCTTCGACAGCGCGGAAGCTCCTCGGTGCCCTGGCGCTCGGCAGCGTCGTCGCGGCGGCCCCGGCCGCCGCCGAGCTGGCGGCCTGGGACCAGGCACGCGTCACCGCGATCGCCGGCCAGTGGGCCGATGCCGCGGACGCCTGGCAGCAGGCCCTCCGCGACCAGCCGGGCGGCCAGATCGGCTCGGGCGACGCGGAGCAGGCGTTCGGGCTCGGCCAGAAGGCCGAGGCGCTGCACGTCCAGACCCGCGCCCTGGCCGGGCACCTCGCGAAGGGCGAGGGCTACGACAAGACCCGCAACTACTACCGCGACGTGAAGGAGCTGGTCGACGACAGCGACGAGCTCGCGCAGCGCGCCGAGCTCGACGAGCCCACGATGGACGCCTGGGCGAAGGTCGTCGACCTGCAGCGGCAGATCGCGCCCTACTACGATCCGAAGGCGGACGCGGAGACGGCGCCGTGACCGCGCGCGCCGCTCGCGCCGGTGCGGCGGTCGCCTCTCTCCTGTGTCTGGCAGCGCCCGCCGGCGCCGAGCTGCCCGAGGCGGGCGCCCTGCTCGCCAGCCTGGGCCTCTCGCCCGGCGAGGTCGCCCAGGTGGAGGCCGGCCAGCTCGTCCGCCACGACGTGGCGCCCGCTTCCGAGCGCGAGCTCACGGCCGGGCTCGCCTTCCACGTTCCGCTCCCGCCCGCGCAGCTCGTGGCGAACTCGAAGCAGGACCTGCTCGACCGCGTCGATCCCAACCTGATCGGCTATGGCGCCGTCCCCGCACCCGGAAGCCTCGCCGCCTTCGCGAAGCTCACGCTCGAGCCGGGTGCGGCGACGCGCGCGGCGCAGTACACGAGCGCGCAGCCGGGTGGGAACCTGAACCTCTCCGCCGAGGAGATCGCGGCCTTCCAGGGGCTCGGGAGCGGCGCCTCGCCCGCGGCCGTCGAAGCGCAGGTGCGCGCGGCGCTCCTCGCCCGCGTGCAGGCCTACCGCACGAAGGGCCTGGCCGGCATCGCGCCCTACGCGCTCGCCGGCGGCAAGACCCGCTCCCCCGCCGAGGAGATCCGCACCGCAACGAACGCCTCGAAGAAGCTCGAGCAGTACGCGCCGGCCGCCTTCCAGCTCCTCCAGGACTACCCGAACGGCAAGCCGCCGGGCACCGAGGAGATCCTCCGCTGGTCGCAGTTCGACGCGCACGGCACCCCCACGATCGCCCTCACCCACGTGCTGATCGTGCCCGACGGCGACGCCTACCTCCTCGCGCAGCGGCAGTTCTACGTGAGCACGGGCTACAACGCCGAGCAGGCGCTCGCGGCCTTCCTGCCCGCGAAGGACGGGGGGACGGTCGTGGTCTACGGCAACCGCACCTCGACCGACCAGATCACCGGCTTCGGCGGGGGCACCAAGCGCTCGCTCGGCAGCAAGATCCTGGCCTCGCAGCTCGAGACGATGTTCGAGAAGGCG
Source organism: Deltaproteobacteria bacterium (assembly GCA_035063765.1). Taxonomy (NCBI): domain Bacteria; kingdom Pseudomonadati; phylum Myxococcota; class Myxococcia; species Deltaproteobacteria bacterium. The sequence continues at coordinate 10,941 of JAPSFT010000030.1, read as the reverse complement.
CGCGCCGCGGCGAAGTGAGCGCTAGAAGCGGTAGCCGATCCCGATCATCGGCCCGTGCATCCGGATCTCGTTGTCGTCGTTGTCGGCCGCGATCGTGCGGTGGCCGAGCGCCGCGACCCAGTGGTCCGTGAAGCGGTACGAGAGCAGCGTCGTCACCATCCACGAGAAGTCCGGCGCGTCGCCGACGCCGAAGCCGCCGACGCTCGCGAGCGTCTCGAGCTGCAGGCGGGAGGTGAAGTCGTTCTGCACCCGGAGCCCGACGGCGGGCGCGAACCAGTCGCTGTTGCCGCCGAAGTTGCGCTGGTTGCCCGGAAACCGGCCGATCGGGCTCGGGTCGAGCTCGAGGCTCGCCGAGAGGTAGGTGTAGTTGACCCCCGCCAGCGCATCGAGGCCGAAGACCCGCTCGTCGCCGGCCGTCGCGGTCCCGAAGAGCCCTCCGGGCCGCGCGTAGAGCCGGTAGCCTCCGAGGAGCTGCACGAAGGTCATGGTCTGGCGCGCGTCGGCGTGCACCTGGAGCACCTCCCGCTCGAAGGCGCTCTCCTCCTCGAGCTGGGACCAGGCGACGTCGAGCACCCCGACGAAGCGGTGCCAGCGCCCCGTGACGCGGCCCATCGCGGCGAGGTCGAGGTTCTCGATGACGTCGCCCATGTCGACGTCGAAGTGCTCGCGGCCGTTGCGGGTCTCGACCGACGCGTCGAGGGCGGGCACCCAGCCGTAGGGCATGAGCTCGAGCTCCCAGTCCCGGGGCGGCGGCGGCTCCGCCTGGGCGGCGGCGGCGAGCAGGATCGGGGCGAGCGACAGGGCGAGGCAGGACGATCGCATCACGGAACCTCCAGTAAGGGCGGACCCTGCCCGCCGGGCGCGCAGGGCGCCTGTCATCCGGCGCCAGCAGGCGACCCCGGCTCATCCGGCGCAGGCCCCCCGGGCTCCCCTTGCGCCTCCTCGGTCCAGACCGCCGCGGCCGACTTGCCCTCGGCGTCGGCGCGCTCGGCGACGCGCTCGCGCACGTGGAGCAGCAGCGCGGCCACGTGGTCCCGCGCCACGTCGACGGGGGCCAGCAGCTCGGCGAGCGCGCGGTGGTCCTCGATCTCTCCGCTCGCAAAGCGTCCCAGGGTCTCGCGCTTGAGCTCGAGCAGCTCGCGCTGGAGCCCGATCAGGCGCTCGAGGTCGAGCTCCGAGGCGAGCTCGTGGTCGACCAGCCGCTGCTCGACGGCGGCCACCCGCAGCATGTGGCCTGCGTAGAGCCGATCGCGACGCGCGGCACGGGCCTGGCGCAGGGCCTGCCAGAGGAAGAGCGCACCGCCGAGCAGCGCGCCGGCCACCCCCAGCGAGTTGTTGAGCTTGTCCACGTCGCCGGCGCTCAGGATCGGCTCGCCGCGCGCCAGGAAGGCCTGGCTTCCCGCGTGGAGCAGCATGCGCGGCCGCCCGGCGAGCGCCTTGCGATCGAGCGGAGGGTGCGCGAGGCGCGCGAAGCGGGAGCCGTAGACGATCTCGAGCACGTGCTCGACGACCTCGACCGGCACGTCCGCGTGCGCCACCAGCAGCAGGGTCGCACCGAGCGTCGGGATCGCCGCGGGCGGCACCGGGGGGTTCGTCCGGTACATGTAGGCGGGGATCTCGGCGTCGTGGACGTCGCCGAGATCGAGCTTGCCCGCGTCGGCGGTGCCGCGCTCGGCCTGGGTGAGCAGCGTGCGCAGGCGCAGGGCGGGCGCGAAGGGGAGCGGCACGAGCTCGAAGCCCGCCTTCCGGACGAGGGGCATCGCGAGGAGCGAGGGCACCGTCGCGAGGTGGAAGACCACGTCGGGGAGCGCGTCGCGCTCGCCGCTGGCGATCCGGCTCTCGAGCTCCGGGAGGTCGACGCTCTCGACGATCGTGCCCGCCTGCCGCGCCTCCTCGGAGTCGAGGCCCGCGAAGACCAGCACCGCCTGCGCGAGCTCCGCGCCCGCCGAGCCCGCGGGTCCGACGTCGATCCGCCGCCCGCGCAGGCCGGCGAGCGTCTCGCCGACGGCGCCGGCGAGCCCCGGCTTCACGAGCACGTGCAGCGCCTCGGCGTGGAGCGGCGCCACCTCGCGGACCTCCGGATAGGGCTTCGTGCGCAGCGCGGCCGACACGAGCGCGAGGTCGATCGCGCGCCGATCCACCTGCTCGAGCTCGTCGCCGACCACCGGGTGGGCTTCCGCCGGGAGCCCGGTCGCCCGGAGGCGCCGGGCGAGGCCTTGCACGATCAGGTTCCGCGAGGTTCCGGCCGGCCCGCCGGTGATCCGGATCGGGCCCGACGGCGCGGGCCGGCGCGCGACCATCTGCGCGACCCCGATCGCGACCCCGATCGCGCCGATCGCGAGGGCCACCCGGACGCCGCGGGGTCTGGAGCTTCGTTTCGACACCGGCGCGCACCAGCATACCGGGCTGCGCCGTGCCGCGCGCCGGCCTCAGGGAGCGGGCGTCTGGGGAGCTGGCGTCTCGGCTGCCGGTGTCTCGGGCGCCGCTGCGGGGGAGGGCGCCGGGGCCGGAGACGCAGGCTTCTCCACCCCGATGTCGATCTTGCGGTACTGCTCGCACTCGAGGCGCATCGCCTGGATCTGCTCGCGCAGGAGATCGTTCTCGGTCTCGATGCGCTGGATCTCGTCGGGCGTGATCCGGCAGGCGGGCAGGGGGAGGGCGGCGAGCGCAGCCAGCAGGAGGCGGGCGGGGCGCGGCATGCGCGCAGCTTGGCGGAGCTGCGCGCGGCTCCGGCTCCGCCGCCGCCGGCCGAGGAGCGCAATCGTCGCGAGGGCGGCAGCGCCGGCCGTCGCCCCCGGCTCCGGCAGCAGCTCCGGGTCGCAGGGGAGGCCGCGGTAGGCGAGGTCGACCGCCGTGCTGCCGATCTCGGCCGCCCAACCGAGCTCGTACGCCTCCGGGCCCAGTGCGACGCGCTCGCGTGCCAGCTCCTCGAGGGCGATCAGGTCGTCGCGCTCCTCCTCGGCGAAGTGCTCGAGGTCGGCGAGCGCGCCCGTGAGCAGCTCGGAGACCACCACGAGGTCCTCGTAGTAGTCGAGCTCCAGGTAGGGCGGCGCCCAGGGCACGAAGGTCGGGCGCGCCTCCGACTCGGCGAGCGCGAGGACCAGGCGGAAGGCCACCTCGGCCTGGTCGGCGAGCTTGCGGAAGTCGACGACGTCGACCTCGTCGGCGCCGCTGTGATAGCAGGCGTTCGTCGAGTCCCCGAAGTAGACGATCGGGACGTGGGCGGAGAGGAAATAGGCGTAGTCGCTGCGGCCCTGGCCGAAGATCTGGGAGAGCGGGCGGATCCCGAGGTCGCCCGCCGCGATCGCGTCGGCGGTCATCTGCTCGAGGAGCGCACCGCCCGACTCGGCGCCCACGGCGAAGCTCGTGCGCCGCACGCTCGGCGCGAGGTTCGAGCCGATCAGGTCGAGGTTCACGTAGGCCGACACGTTCGCGAGCGGGATCGGCGGATGATCGGTGAACCACTTGGAGCCGATCAGCCAGGCCTCCTCGGCGTCCCAGAGCGCGACGACGATCGAGCGGCGCGGCGGTGCGGGCAGCGCGGCGATGGCGCGCGCGATCGCGAGCACCGCGGCCGTGCCGGAGGCGTTGTCGGCGGCGCCGTTGCAGAGGTCGTCGCCGTCGAGTGAGCGACAATCGGCCGGCGACAGGTGGTCGTAGTGGCCACCCACCACCACGTACTCGCCGGCGAGGTCGCCGCCCGGGATCAGGGCGACGACGTTCGCGAGCACCAGCTCGCCGAACTCCTCGGGGTTCGTGAACTGCTGGAGGAAGGCCGCGCGCCCCTCGAGCCCGCTCATCAGCCCGTCGGCGATCGGGTCGAGCTCGTCGATCAGGAAGTCCTGGGTCGCGAGCCAGCGCACGGTGGGCTCGACGGCGCGCGCCACGGCCGCGGCGGCCTCGACCTCGGAGGGCTCGAAGGGCGCGGCCGGTGCGGGCGCGAGGAGCAGGGCCGGGAGGCCTGCGGCGAGAAGCAGGGAGCGGCTCACGGCGACCCCTTTCGGGCCGGAAGGCTAGCCCGCCCGCTCGGCGAAGCGCTCGCGCACCTTGCGGCGCAGGAGCTTGCCGGTCTCGTTGTAGGGGAGCGCGTCCACGAACGCGACGTGCTCCGGCGTGCGCGAGGAGCGCAGGCGCTCCTTCACCCACTGCTGGATCTCGGCGGCGCGCGCGTCGCATCCGGGCTTCAGCACGATCGCGGCCGCCACCGCCTCGCCCCACTGGAGGTCGGGGACGCCGACGACGGCGGCGTCGGCCACGGCCTCGTGCTCGCGCAGGACGTCCTCGATCTCGCCGGGCGAGAGGTTCTCGGCCCCCCGCACGATCACGTCGTCGATGCGGCCTTCGAGGAAGAGGTAGCCGTCCGCGTCGAGGTGGCCGGCGTCGCGGGTCGGGAAGAAGCCGTCGCCGAGGAGCCGGCTGCCGGCGCCCAGGTACTCCCCCGACACCTGCTCGCCGGCCACGTGGACCTCGCCGCGCTCGCCGGGCGGGAGGACCCGGCCCTCGGCGTCGCGGATCTCGACGCGCACCGAAGGGATGGGCCTGCCCACGGAGGTGATCCGCCGGCGCACGGCCGGGTCGTCGCTCGCCGCCGCCTCGCGGTGGTCCTCGGGGCCGAGGATCGCGATCGTCGAGCTGGTCTCGGTGAGGCCGTAGGCGTTCGTGAAGTCGGTCCCGGGCAGGAGCTCCATGGCGCGCTCGATCACGGGCTGGGGCATCCGGCCGCCGCCGTAGGAGAGCGCGCGCAGGTGGGGAAGGCCGGCGCTCGACTGGCCGGCGAGCGCGTCCACGATGCGCGCGAGCATGGTCGGGACCACCATCGCGTGGGTGACCTTCTCGCGGCGCGCGGCGGCGAGCCAGGCCTCGGCCGTGAACGAGGGGAGCAGCACGATGCGCCGCCCCGAGTAGATGCTGCTCGCGAGCGACGCCACGCCCGCGATGTGGTAGGGCGGAACGCAGACGAGCTGCGCTGCGTCCTCGGCCGCGCCCAGGAACTCGACCGTGCCGAGGATGTAGGACACCAGGTGGCCGTGGCGCAGGACGGCGGCCTTCGGCGCGCCGGTCGTCCCGCTCGTGAAGAGCAGGAGCGCCACCTCCTCGGGATCCATCCCCCACTCGGGGGCGAGCCGCTCCGCGCCGGCGCTGCGCGCGTGGCGCAGGAAGTCCTGCCGCGGGAGCGCCTGGACGCCGGGCCGCTGCGGGAGCGCGCCCTCGCGCTCGGGTGCGGAGAGGACGAGCGCGGGCTCGACGCGCGCCAGCAGCGCGGGCAGCTCCTGGTCGGTGAGCCGGTAGTTGAGCGGGACGAAGGGGAGCCCGGACCAGGCGGCCCCGAAGAGCGCGATCGGAAAGGCGAGGCTGCTCTCGTCGAGCATCGCGAAGCTGCGGACCCCCGCAGCCCGCGCCCGCGCGCCGGCCGCGCCCGCAGCCTGGAACAGCTCGGCGTAGGTCAGCCGATCCTCGCCGTGCGTGACCGCGACGCGGTCGCCCGCCTGCGAGGCCGCCATCTCGAGCAGCATCATGAGGTTCATCGCGCGATCAGCCTCCGCGGCGCGGGGTCGCCAGCGGTCAGGACGACGGCGTGGCCGTCCAGCAGCCCCATTCCAGGCTCTCCCCTATTACGAGACGGAACGTATCAAAATAGCCCCCCCCGTCCAGCCGACCACCCCGAATCGCCGGGACTCGAATCGCCGGGGACAGTCCCCGAATCGCCGGATCGCCGGATCGCCGGGACTGTCCCCTCTTCAGAGGAACCGGGCGTAGTGGTCGAGGACGGGGAGGACCTGCTCGCGCGGGGCGGAGGGCAGGCGCAGCACGGCCTCCGTGACTCCGAGCGAGGCGTAGTAGTCGAGCTTCGCGCGCTCGGGCAGGACGCCCATCGGGACCACGTGCAGCGCCGACGGATCGCGGCCGCGTGCGGTGAGGGCGCGGCGCAGTGCGGGGAGCGCCTCGCGCAGGCCGGCGCCGCCGATCGGCATCCAGCCGTCGGCCCACTCGGCCAGATGCGCGAAGAGCTTCGGGCCTGCGCCGCCGCCGAGCAGGATGCGCGGCCGCGGCTGCTGCACCGGCTTCGGCCACTGCCAGCTCGGTGCGAAGCGAAGGTGCTCGCCCGCGAAGCCCGCTACGTCCTCCGACCAGAGCGCCTGCATTGCGAGCATCACCTCGCGAACGTGCTCGCGGCGACGCTCGAACGCCACGCCGTGGTCGCGCATCTCCTCGCGGTTCCAGCCGAAGCCGACCCCCACGACGACCCGCCCGCCCGAGAGGTGGTCGAGCGTGGCGATCGTCTTGGCGAGCGCGATCGGGTCGCGCTGCGCCACCAGCGCAATGCCGCTGCCGAGCCGGATGCGCGAGGTCACGGCCGCCGCCGTCGCGAGCCCCACCCACGGATCGAGCGTGCGGCGGTACTCGTCGGCGAGCTCCCGCTCACCGGTGGGCGGGGGCGTCTCGCGGCTCACCGGGATGTGGGTGTGCTCGGGGACGAAGAGCGAGGCGAAGCCGCGCGCCTCGGCCTCGCGCGCGAGCTCGGCCGGCGCGATCGAGCGATCGGTCGCGAAGATCGTGACGCCGAGCTCCATCGTCCTCCTCCGGGCGGGACACGGTACCGGGTCGCGCGAGGGCGACCATGCCCGTGAGCGGCCCCGACACCCCCGAGGTCGCGCTCCGGATCGAGTCCGTTCCGGAATGGATCCGGGGCTTCGGCCCCGTGAAGGAGCGTCACCTGGAGGAGGCGCAGGCCCGCCAGCGGGAGCTCCTCGCCGAGCTCCGCCGCTGACGAGACCGCCGCGGCCCGCGATCGCCCCCCCGGCGGCCCGCGCTTTGTGGCATGATGCGCCCGCCCCGCCGCAGCCTCCGCGCCACCCTGGAGCCGGCGCTTCGCGTGAGGGACGACATCTGAGCGAGCAACGACGAACGGATGCGCAGGCCGTCCCGAACGGCAGCGCCGCGACGACAAGATCGCGCGTCTTCGCCGCCGCGAAGCAGGCCCTCACGGAGAAGGGCCTGGAGGTCGACATCCACGAGGTGATCGCGCGGGCCGGGGTCGGCGCCGGGACCGTCTACCGCCACTTCAGCAGCAAGGAGGCGCTCTACCGCGCCGTGGCGAACGAGATGGTGGACCGCACCCGCCGCGAGTTCTTCGAGATCGCCTCCAAGTACGGCGACGCGCGGGAGTGCATCGCCCGCACCATGGAGCTCGGCTTCCGCAACCTGCGCGACTACGGCCAGCTCGCGATCGAGCTGTTCGGCGGCATCCACCCGCCGGAGTACGGCGACCTGTTCGAGCGCCCCGCGCTCGAGGCGTTCTTTCGCGCGCTGATCCAGCGCGGCATCCAGCAGGGCCACTTCCGCGAGGACGTCGACCTCGAGCACGCGGTCGGCGTCTGGTTCGCGCTCACCGCCCCCGGGATGCTCGGGCGGCTGCTCGAGACGCGCAGCGTCGAGGCGATCGCCGCCCAGACGACGCACTTCTTCCTGGCGGGCCTGAGCGGGGACTGACCCGGGCCCCGCTCTCCGCGCAGCCGGGCCCCGCTCTCAGCGCAGCCAGCCGGGCGGCACACCGGCGCGGCGCGCGCGCTCCTCGAAGCGCTCGAGGTCGCCGCGCGCCGCCTCGCGCGCGGCACGCTGCTCGTCGCAGCGCTTGATCGCGACCCACCGGACGCGGCCATCGCGACCTCTGACGGTGTAGCCTCCGATACCGTCGTACACGCGCGGCGCCTCGGTCTCCTCGCACTCCCGGGCGCGCGCCTCGGAGAGGGTGAGCCCCGCGACCCGTGCCTCGTGCTCGTCGCGCCACCAGCCCTCGTCGTGGCCGCCGATCTCCTCGGACGCCGCGGGGGCGGCGAGCAGGAGGATCGCGGCCAGCAGGGAGCGCCGGGACGACATGGCCCCTGGATCGGAGCGCCGGATCCGACCCTTGAGAGGCGGGCGGGGGTAGACTGCGCGAGCAGGGGAGGCGTCGGATGGGGGCGTGGTCGGCCGGGCTCCGAACCGCAGCGGTGTCGGCGATCGCGGTCGCCACCGCGCTGGCGGCCGTCCTGGCCGCCGCTGCGCTCTGGGTGGACGGGCCGGCCTCGCGCGGGCTGGCCGGCAGCCTCGCCGCGGCGTTCGCGCTGGCCTGCGTCGTGAGCGCGGCGCGCGTGCGTCCCGCCCGGCGTGCCGCGCTGGTGGTCCTCGTGCTGGCCGGCGCCGTCGCCGTCTGGTGGCTGCGCATCCCCCCGCGCAACGACCGCGACTGGCTTCCCGAGGTGGCTCGCACGGCGCGTGCCACGGTCGCCGGCGATCACCTCACGATCGAGAACGTGCGCGCCTTCCGCTGGCGCAGCGAGACCGACTTCGACGAGCACTGGGAGACCCGGAGCTGGAACCTGGCCCGGCTCACCGGCGCCGACGTCTTCTTCTCGCAATGGGACTCCCCCTACATCCTGCACACGATCGTGAGCTGGACCTTCTCCGATGCGCCGCCGCTCGCGATCTCGATCGAGACGCGCAAGGAGCGCGGTGAGACCTACTCGGCCGTGCGGGGCTTCTTCCGGCAGTTCGAGCTCTACTACGTGGTGGCGGACGAGCGCGACGTGATCGCGCTGCGGGCCGGCCCGCGCGGCGAGCAGGTGCGGCTCCATCACGTCCGGATGCCGCTCCCCGAGGCGCGCGCGATCCTGCTCGACTACCTGCGCGAGCTGAACGAGCTCGCCGAGCGGCCGCGCTGGTACAACGCGCTCACCCACAACTGCACGACCTCGATCCGCCAGCACGTGCAGCTCGCGGGACGCCAGAGTCCCTGGAGCTGGAAGATCCTCGTGAACGGCTTCCTCGAGGAGCGGATGTACGAGCGGGGCGCCGTCGACACGAGCCTTCCCTTCGCCACGCTGCGCGCGCGCAGCGACGTCACGGCGCGGGCCCGTGCGGCGCAGGACGATCCGGCCTTCTCGCTGCGGATCCGGGAAGGGCTCCCGGGCTCCCTGCCATGACGAGGCGCACCCCGGGCGTGCCCTCGTCACGGCGACCGTGGCATGCTCCGCGGCCCATGGAAGGCCCATGCCGCAGCCGGCCACCCGCGCCCCGATCGCGCTCCTCCTGCTCGGGCTCGCGCGCCGTGGGGCCCGCTTTCCCGAGGGCCTCCCGCTCGCGCGCTGGGAGCCCGGCCGGCCGAAGCTGCTGCGGGCACCCGACCGGCGCGACGACCTGATGGTGACCCTGGCCTTCTCGGGCGGCGGGACGCGGGCGGCCGCCCCGCAGCCGGCGCGGTGAAGCGGCTCGCGCTCGGCGCCCTGCTCGCGTTCGCGCTGCTCGCGAGCTGCGGCGAGGAGCGCAGCCCCGGCGCTGCCGGCGCGCCCCGTTCCGCGCCGGTGCCCGCGCTCGCCGCTCCGGCGGACCCGTCCCGAGCAGTCCCCCCGCCGGAGCCGGCCTACGCGGGCGCGGCCCGCTGCGCCGGCTGCCATGCCGCCGAGGCCGCGGCCTGGCGCGGCTCGCACCACGACCGCGCGATGGAGGAGGCCAGCGAGGCCAGCGTCGAAGGCGACTTCGACGATGCCACCTTCGCGCGCGCCGGCGTCGTCTCGCGCTTCTTCCGGCGCGACGGCCGCTACCGGGTGGAGACCGAGGGCGCCGGCGGCGAGCCCGCCACCTTCGAAGTGGCCTGGACCTTCGGCGTGGATCCCCTCCAGCAGTACCTGGTGCGCGTCCCGGGCGGCGGCGTGCAGGCGCTCGACGTCGCCTGGGACGCGCGCCCGCGCGAGGCCGGGGGCCAGCGCTGGTTCGCGCTCCATCCGGACGAGCACATCCCCCCCGGCGACGTGCTGCACTGGACCGGGCCGGCCCTGCGCTGGAACCGCCAGTGCGCCGACTGCCACTCCACCGATCTGCGTCGCGGCTACGATCTGGCCCGCGATCGCTACGACACCACCTGGGCCGAGCTCGACGTGGCCTGCGAGGCCTGCCACGGCCCGGGCGCGGCCCACGTCGCCTGGGCGGAGGCGGCCGGCCGCGGCGAGCCGGGCGGTGCGGGCCGCAGCCTCCCGGCGCGCTTCCCGCCCGTGCGACCCGGCGACTGGGTCCTCGATCCCGGCGCGCCGATCGCGCGCCTGCGCGCGCCGCGCGGCGAGCGCACGGAGCTCGAGACCTGCGCGCCCTGCCACGCGCGCCGCACGCGCCTGCGCGAGGGCAGCCGCCCGGGCGAGCCCTTCCTCGACGCCTTCCGCCCGGCGCTGCTCGAGGAAGGGCTCTACGAGGCCGACGGCCAGATGCGCGACGAGGTCTACGTCTACGGCTCCTTCCTGCAGAGCCGCATGCACGCGGCCGGCGTCACCTGCAGCGACTGCCACGACCCGCACTCGCTGCGCCGCCGCGCCGAGGGCAACGCGCTCTGCGGCGGCTGCCATCGCGCCGAGGTCTTCGACGTGCCGGCGCACCACCACCACGCCGCCGGCTCGCCGGGGGCCCGCTGCGTCGCGTGCCACATGCCGGCGCGCACCTACATGGTCGTCGACGTGCGCCACGACCACTCCTTCCGCGTGCCGCGCCCGGACCTCTCGGCCGCGATCGGGACGCCGAACACCTGCAACGACTGCCATGCCGAGCGCAGCCCTGCGTGGGCGGCCGAGGCCGTCGCGCGCTGGTTCCCGGCCGGCCGGCGCGGGACGCCGCACTACGGCGAGGCGCTCGCCGCGGGCCGCGCCGGCCTGCCCGGCGCCGACGCCCGGCTCACGGCGCTCGCCGGCGATCCGTCGGTGCCCGCGATCGCGCGCGCGACGGCGCTCTCGCTGCTCGAGCGCCCGGGCGCCGCGGCGCTCCGCCGCGCCGCTGCCGACCCCGACCCGCTCGTGCGGCTCGGCGCGCTCGAGGCCGCGGCGCGCGCGGCGCCGGCCGAGCGGCTCGGCGCCCTGCAGCCGCGCCTGCGCGATCCGCGGCTCGCGGTGCGGAGCGAGGCGGGGCGCGCCCTCGCGGACG
>JAPSFT010000029.1 GCA_035063765.1 Deltaproteobacteria bacterium | reverse complement strand
TTTCGGCGGGGGGGCCCGGGCGGGGGCCGCCCCCGCGCCGGGGTCTCACGCTCCTTCGCGCAGCCCGAGCTTGCGCTCGCGCTCCTTCTGGGCTTCCAGCAGCGCGCGCTGCTCGTCGCTGAGCAGGGCCGTCGCCACCTTCGGGCGCAGGATCGAGTAGAAGGTCGGCACCACCGTGATGGCACCGAGCATGTTGACGACCATCAGCAGCACCAGCAGCTGGGCCATCTCGGCCTGGAAGCGCAGGTTCGAGAAGGACCACAGGATGATGCCGCCGACCACCGTCGTCGCCGTGAAGGTCACGGCCATGCCGGTCGTCCCCACGGCGCGGCGCACCGCTTCGTCGATGTCCGCCGTGTCGGCAACCTCCTGGCGGATGCGGTCCACGATGTAGATCGCGTAGTCGACGCCGATGCCGACGCCCACCGACTGCACCGGCAGGGTGTTGATGTTGAGACCGATGTCACGGATCGCCATGTAGGCGAGCGACAACAGGGTGGCCGTCGCGATCTGCAGGAAGATGATCCCGCCGCTGGCGACCGACCAGTAGGTGATCGAGTGCAGCACGAAGATCACGGCGAAGATCAGCGTGATGTTCGCCAGGTGCGCGCGCTCGACCTCGTGGTTGATGGCAGCCAGGATGCCCATGATGCCGCCAGCCATCACGAACTGGACGCCGCGCGTCCAGGAATTGGTCGGCTGGTACTTGGGGATCGGTTCGACGGCCTTCATGTCCTGGACGATCAGGTCCTGGGTGTTCACCGCCACGACGCGGATGCCCTGCTCCTTGCTCTCGTACCAGGCGTCTACGTCGTCGGCCGACCAGCCCTCCAGCGTCGACGGCCAGGCGAAGAACTCGCCCTCCTCGACCGAGTCGCGCTCGGTCTCGAAGTCGGCGATGGCGCCCTCGCGGAACTCGTCGAGCCAGTCGGGCAGGCCGTCGACGGCGTTGTGGACGGGAACGGCCTTGTAGCTGCCGTCGTCGCGGTGCTGGACCGTCAGCGTGTGGTTTCGCGGCGGGAGCAGCGGCCCGAGCATGTAGTACCAGATGTCGGTGAGCTTCTCCCTGCTGAAGAAGGGGGCGTCCTTGGCAGCGATGTCCATGTCGAGGCGGACGATCACCTCGCCCATCGGGTTCTGCTTGATGAAGTAGTCCGACGCCAGCACCGCGTGGTTGATCGTGTCGCCCTTGTGATCCGGATAGAAGAACGAGACGTTCGCGTTCCGGCTGTCGTCGGTCATGAACGGGCGCAGGAAGCCCGGGGCACCGTTGGTCCGGAGCTGGAAGATCACGGTTCGTACGGTGCCCGGGTGGCCTGGCACGAACTGCCATTTCGGGTCGCCGTAGTGGTTCATGCGCCAGTAGCCGCGGATGATCGGCGCGATCGACACCGAGGCGCCGAGGTTGGTGAACGACGCCATCCAGCGCTCGAATTCGGTCATGCGTTGGATCGGCAGCGGGTCGGCGCTGGCGTTCTCGCGATCGCCACTCACGAACACCACGAACTGGTCCACGCCGCCGAAACGCTGGGCGATCTGGTCGGTGGCGATGTTGAATTCGTGATCGGGCCACAGGAGCGGTGAGCCAGGCGTCACCTGCCCGATCTTCGAGTGGAACAGCGTGATGTAGGTGGAAGAGGCGAACAGGATCAGGGTCACCGCGGCGACCACGTACTTCCAGCGCGGGTGCGTCGTGACCCAGCCCACCCAGCGCGTGAAGCGCACCATCGAGCCGGGCAGGAAGTGCTCGTGCTCCGTGGGGGCGGGCAGGTAGCAGATCATGACCGGGTGGAGGATCTCCACGGTCGCCAGGATCGAGGTCACCCAGAAGGCGCCGAAGATGGCGAGGTCGCGCATCTGTGGGATGGAGGTCACGAGGATCACCAGGAGCCCGCCGACGTCGACGACGATGCCGAGGGTGCCGGGCACGATGAGCTCGGCCATCGCGATCGTGGCGGCCTCGATCTTGGCCTCGTGCGGATCGCCGTACTGGGGGGCGAGGACCTCGTAGTCCTCGAAGAAGCGCTCGGCCATCTGCACCGTGTGCGAGACGGCGCGCGCCGTGATGATCATGGGAATTACCAGCACCAGTGGGTCGAAGGTGATCCCGGTCCAGCCGCAGAAGCCGAGGCCCCAGATCACCGTGGCGACCGCAGCCACGAACGGGATCAACACCCCGTGCCACCGGCGGAAGTAGCCGAGCAGCAGCAGGAAGATCACGAGTACGGTGAGCACCACGTAGATCGTGATCTCGAGCGCGTGCTTCAGGATCCAGCCGACGTGGACCGGCTCGCCGGTGACGAAGACCTTGAGGTTGCACCCCTCCGGGAAGCTCTCGTGGATCTCGGCGCCGACGAAGACCCGCTTCACCGCCTGCCAGGCGGAGCCGAGGAAGCCGTGTGCGTAGGATTGTGCACAGGCCGGCTCCTCGATGTCGGTCTTGATCTTCTGGATGTGGTTGAAGACCGCACGATAGGTCTCCGAGGAGTTCAGGCGGTCCGTGATGAAGCCGGCCGTGACCAGTGCGCCCTTCTCGTCCCAGCTCACCAGGCGCCCGTAGATGAACGGGGGGTTCTGCCGCACCAGGCCGCGCAGCCGCTCGGATTCCTCCGCGTTCTGCGGCACCTTCTTCATCAGCACGTCGGAGGTGATCGAGCCGTCGGGCTCGATCTGGATGGCGCGTGTGCTCGAGTGTGCGAGCGAGCGCACCTGGTCGTGGTTCACCGGATAGGGCGGGAAGTGGCGGTCGAGCTCGCGCAGGATCTCGACGTCGCTGAGCCCCTGCTCCTCGAGCTTGCCCCGGAGCTCCTCGCGTTCCTCGTTGCGCGAGTCGTAGCCGACGCCGTCCAGCCGCCGCGTGATGTCGTGGAGCTTCTGGAGCGTATCCGGCGTGAAGATGTTTCCGTCGCGCACCACGACACCGAGCGCCACCAGCGACGAGGTCCCGAACTGGCGGGCGAACTTGTCCTGGGCGTGGATGAAGGGATGCTCGGGCCATTGCGCGCGCGCCGAGGTGTCGACGCGTACCACCGGACCGGGCAGCTTCGCGCCGAGTCCGTCGAGGACGGCGTTGACGATCGGGTAGAGGAAGAACAGGGTGGTCACGATCAGCCAGATCGCGATCGGGAAGCGGTTGCGCACGACCCAACGCGCGAACTGGAGCGTCCGCGTCTGGCGGACGTGGTGTTCGGGCGGGCTTGCTTGGGACATCGGCGCCTCTCGCTCGGGGCCCGCTGGAGGCGGGCCGCAAAGGGGAAAAGACGCCCGATCGAGCGCACACGATTCAACGGACGGCGCGCGAGCGGGAGGAGTCCGTCACCATCGGGGGGGCCGGCACACCCGGGGCGAACGCTATCTCTCCGCGCTCGCCGGAGTCAAGCTCCGGCACCCGGCCGGGCGATCGAGGGACGACCGGTGGGGCGGCCCGGGCCGCGAGCCCCGGAGCGATCCCGGGCGAGTCGGCGGGACGCGACCCGGGGCCCGATGCGAGAGCCAGCCAGCGCTGCCCGGTGCGTCGGGTGGTGAAGGACGGCGATCCACGTGAACACCGTGCTCGGGCGGCGCGTCGATCCGGCCGCCCGCGTCGAGCCGCGGTGGGTGGGCGGGGCGGCCGGCAGCCGCAGCACCGCCTGGAGGTCTGCGATGGGTCCGACGTACTGGCTCTACGCGGCCTGGCTGGTCGCTCTCGCGGCGACGCTCGGGAGCCTGTTCTTCGGCGAGGTGATGGGGCTTCCACCCTGCACGCTCTGCTGGTACCAGCGCATCTGCATGTTCCCGCTCGCGCTGCTGCTCCCGGTCGGGATCGTGCTGCGCGACGCCCGCGTCACCTGGTACTGCCTGCCCCTGGTCGCGCTCGGCCTCGCGATCGCCGCGTACCACAACCTGATCGACTACGGTGTGGTCCCGGAGCGTCTCGCGCCTTGCGGCCAGGGCGTCTCGTGCGCGGCGCGCCCGATCGCGTGGTTCGGCTTCGTCACGATCCCGGCGTTGGCGCTCGCGGCCTTCGCGGTGATCGGCGCCTGCCTGCTGGCGTCTGCCGCCGGCTCGAGGAGGTCTCGCGCATGAGGAAGGAGGTGGCCCTGGTGATCGGCATCGCGCTGATCGCGGTGGCGGCCTGGCTGTTCGGCGCGCGCCTCTACCGCGGCGCCCAGGAGGAGCGCCGGCCGGCGGCCGCGGCGGAGAGCCCGGCGGTCGATCCCGCGCTCCTGGTCCACCCCGACAGCCCGAGCAAGGGCCCGCGCGGCGCCAAGGTGACGATCGTCGAGTTCCTCGACCCGGAGTGCGAGGCCTGTCGCGCCATGTACCCGTACGTGAACCGGGTGCTCGCGGAGCAGGACGGCCGGGTCCGGCTCGTGGTCCGCTACCTGCCGCTGCACGCGAACTCGATGCAGGCCATGGCGGCGCTCGAGGCGGCGGGCGAGCAGGGCCGCTACTGGGAGATGCTCGACGCGCTGTTCGCGAACCAGCCCGTCTGGGGCGACCATCGCAGCCCCCGCCCCGAGCTGATCCCCTCGTACGCCCGCCAGATCGGACTCGACATGGCGGCCTTCCAGGCCTCCTACGAGGGCATCAAGCACCGCGCGAAGATCGAGCGCGACCGGGGCGATGCGGAGCAGCTCGGGGTGCGCGGGACGCCGAGCTTCTTCGTGAACGGCCGGCTGCTCCCCGAGCTCGGCTACGAGCCGCTGCGGGCGCTGGTCGCCGAGGAGCTCGCGAAGTAGGGCCGGGCCCCTACGCCGCGTCGCCCCCGCAGCGCTCGCGAAAGGCGCGGGGGCCGATCACACGGGCGCCCCGGTGGCGGGCGCGGTCGGCGAGCTGCCGGTCGGCGGTCACCACGGCGATCCGGCCCGGCTCGGCGGCCTGGCGGACCGCCCGGACCAGCCACTCGTCCGCCGATGCCGCGAACACCACCTGGGGGCCCGGCCCCGCGCGCTCCGGCTCGTCCGCCGGCCGCTGGCCGTCGAAGACCACCACGACCTCGACGCCGGCCGGCACCTGGAGCCTCCGCACCAGCTCGAGGACCCGCTCCCGCGCCTCCGCCCGCCACCACCCGCGCCGGTCACGGCCGCGGAGCACCGCGGCGTGCATCAGGTTGAAGCCGTCCACGAGCCAGATCCGGGGCTCGTCGGCGGGGTCGGCGGGGTCGGCCATCGGCGCGGCAGGATAGGCCGCGCGCGCGGGCCCGGAGCCCAGGGCCCGCGCCCCGATCCCGAGCGCCACGAAGGCCGCCATCCAGGCAGCCGCCACCGCCGCCTCGCGTGCGAAAGGGGTCATCTCCGCTCCTCCTCGCGGGCGATCCTGCGGCGTCCGCGTGACGGAAGCGGTCACGCGCTTGCGAGCCCGGGTCCCCTTGCCTACCCCACGCCCATGGCGGCTCCCTCGGCCTCGATCCTGAAGGTCGGCCTCGTGCAGTTCGCGTGCTCCGCGGACTCCCGCGAGAACCTGGACCGGGCGCTCGCCGGGATCGACACCGCCGCGGCGGGCGGGGCGCGGCTCGTGGTGCTCCCGGAGCTGTTCCGCACGCCCTACTTCTGCCAGGCCGAGGACGCGCGCTGCTTCGACCTCGCCGAGCCCGTGCCCGGCCCCACGACCGAGGCGGTCGCCAAGGTGGCGGCGGCGCGCGGCGTCACGGTGGTCGCGTCGGTCTTCGAGCGGCGCGCCCCCGGCCTCTACCACAACACCGCGGTGGTGCTCGACGCCGACGGCGCCGTGGCCGGCATGTATCGCAAGATGCACATCCCCGACGACCCGCTCTACTTCGAGAAGTTCTACTTCACGCCCGGCGACCTGGGCTTCCGCGCCGTCGACACGCGGGCGGGCCGGATCGGGACCCTGGTGTGCTGGGACCAGTGGTTCCCGGAGGCGGCGCGCCTCACCGCGCTGGCCGGGGCGCAGGTGCTCACCTATCCGACGGCGATCGGCTGGGAGACCGGGGTCCGGCCGGAGTGGGAGGCCGCCGAGCACGACGCCTGGGAGACCGCCCAGCGCGCGCACGCGATCGCCAACGGCGTCTTCGTGGTCGCGGTGAACCGGATCGGTGTCGAGGGGCGACTCACCTTCTGGGGCCAGTCCTTCGTCGCGGACCCCTTCGGCCGCGTGATCGCGCGCGCGCCGGCAGACCGCGCGGAGACCCTGGTCGTCGACTGCGACCTGGCGCTCGTCGAGGAGGTGCGGCGGGGCTGGCCCTTCCTGCGCGACCGCCGCATCGACGCCTACGGCGACCTCCTGAAGCGCCTGCGCGACTGACCGTGGAGAGCCCCGCCGCCCAGGGCTATCGCT
The DNA here is from genome assembly GCA_035063765.1 of Deltaproteobacteria bacterium. Taxonomy (NCBI): domain Bacteria; kingdom Pseudomonadati; phylum Myxococcota; class Myxococcia; species Deltaproteobacteria bacterium. The sequence goes on along the minus strand of JAPSFT010000029.1, from coordinate 37,518 downwards.
GGCCCGCCGAGTGGGAGCCGCACCGCGCCACCTGGCTCTCGTGGCCCCACAACCGCGAGACCTGGCCCGAGGGCCTTGCGGCCGTGCACGCGAGCTTCGGCGCGATGGTGGCAGCGCTGGCGCCCCGCGAGGCCGTCGAGATCGGCGCCGGCGACGAGGCGCTCGAGGAGACCGCGCGCGCCGCGATCCGCGCGGCCGGCTGGGATCCCGACCGCAACGTCCGCTTCCACCGCTGGCCCACCACCGACGCCTGGTGCCGCGACCACGGCCCGATCTTCGTGGTGCGCGGCGCCGAGCGGGCGCTCTGCGACTTCCGCTTCGACAACTGGGGCCGCAAGTACCCCGGCTGGGAGCTCGACGACGCCGTCCCGCGTCACGTCGAGAAGGTGCTCGGGCTGCCGCGCTTCGCGAGCGAGACGGTGCTCGAGGGCGGCGCCGTCGACGGCGACGGGCAGGGGAGCGTGCTCACGACCGAGGCCTGCCTGCTGCACCCGAACCGCGGGGCGGGGCGTACGCGCGAGCGCATGGAGCGCCTGCTCGCGGACTTCCTCGGCGCGCGCCGCGTGCTCTGGCTCGGCGACGGCATCGAGGGCGACGACACCGACGGGCACGTGGACGACGTCGCGCGCTTCGTCGCGCCGGGGGTCGTGGTGGCCGCCGCCTGCGACGACCCCGCCGACGCGAACCACGCGCCGCTCGCCGACAACCTGCGCCGCCTGCGCGCGATGCGCGACGCGCGCGGCGCGGCGCTCACGGTCGTCGAGCTGCCGATGCCGCCGTGCCTCGCGGCCGCCGGCCAGCGCAGCCCCGCGAGCCACGCGAACTTCTACCTCGCGAACGGCGTCGCGCTGGTGCCCGTCTTCGGCAGCGCCTCCGACGCGCGTGCGCTCGCGATCCTGCGCGAGCTCCTGCCCGGACGCGAGGTGGTGGGCATCCCGTCCGTCGAGCTCGTATCCGGCTTCGGCGCGGTCCACTGCGTGACGCAGCAGGAGCCGGCCGGAAGCAGCACCTGAGCCGGATCCTTTTCAGGGGCGGGCGGATCCGTTATCCCTGCCCCCGAGATCTCCCACCTGGAGGCCCCGACGAGTGGTGGAGGTGTTCCGGCACGACGTGCTGATCGTCGGCGGAGGCGGGGCGGGCCTGCGCGCCGCCATCGCCGCGGTGGAGGCCGACCCGAAGATCAGCGTCGCGCTGATCTCGAAGGTCTACCCGATGCGGAGCCACACCGTGTCGGCCGAGGGCGGCGCCGCGGCCTACGTCGAGGGCAAGGACGACAGCCTCGACAAGCACGCCTACGACACGGTGAAGGGTTCGGACTTCCTCGGCGACCAGGACGCCGTCGACTACTTCGTCGAGCAGGCGCCGCTCGAGCTGACCCGCCTCGAACACTGGGGCTGCCCGTGGAGCCGCAACGACGACGGCTCGGTCGCCACGCGCCCCTTCGGCGGGATGGCGGTCCCGCGCACCTGGTTCGCCGCCGACAAGGTCGGCTTCCACATGCTGCACACGCTCTTCCAGCACTCGCTGCGCTTCGAGCGCATCGTGCGCTACGACGAGCACTTCGTGACCAAGCTCCTGGTCGACGACGGGGCGGTGCGCGGCGTCGCCGCACTCGACATCCGTAGTGGCGCGATGCGCCTCTTCCAGGGCCGTGCCGTGGTGCTCGCGACCGGTGGGGCCGGCAAGTGCTTCCCCTTCACCACCAACGGGAACATCAAGACCGGCGACGGCATGGCGCTGGCCTATCGGGCCGGGATCGCGCTCAAGGACATGGAGTTCGTCCAGTACCACCCGACCGGCCTGCCGGGCACCGGCATCCTGATCACCGAGGCTTCGCGCGGCGAGGGCGGCTACGTGCTGAACGCCGACGGCGAACGCTTCCTGGTGACGCGCGACTACGGCGTCGGCAACAAGGCCGAGCTCGGCCCGCGCGACATGATCTCGCGCGCCGAGATCCTGGAGATGGAAGCGGGCCGCGGCATCAAGGGCCCCTACGGCGAGTACGTCCACCTCGACCTGCGCCACCTCGGCGAGGCCAAGATCATGGCCAAGCTGCCCTTCGTGCGGGAGCTCGCGAAGACCTACGCGGGCGTCGACCCCGTCCACGAGCCGATCCCGATCCGCCCCGTCGTGCACTACATGATGGGCGGCATCGACACCGACGGGCGCGGCGCGACCGCGCTGCCCGGGCTCTACGCCGCGGGCGAGGCCGCCTGCGTGTCGATCAACGGCGCCAACCGCCTCGGCTCGAACTCGCTGACGGAGTGCCTCGTGTTCGGCGCGCGGGCGGGGATCGAGGCCGTCGCCCACGGGCGCGCCACCTCCGATGGCAACGAAGCGCGGCTGCGCGCCGCGGTCGAGGCCGAGGGCGCGCGCGTGGACGCGCTGCGCGGCCGGCGCGGGAGCGAGCGCATCGCGTCCCTGCGCGGCGAGATGCAGGCCACGATGGAGCGCGGCTGCGGCGTCTACCGCAACCAGGAGGCGATGGAGGCCACGGCCGCGGAGATGGGGCGCGTCAAGAGCCGCTTCCCCGACGTCGGACTCGAGGACCGCAGCCGGGTCTTCAACACCGAGCTCGTCGCGGCGCTCGAGCTCGAGAACATGCTCGAGGTGGCCGAGGCGGTGGCCGTGTCGGCGGCGCACCGCAAGGAGTCGCGCGGCGCCCACGCCTGCCGGGACTTCCCGCACCGCAACGACCAGGAGTTCCTCTACCACACGATGGCGTTCCGTACCGACGGGGCCCCGCGGCTCGACCGCAAGCCCGTGACGATCACCCGCTTCCAGCCCGAGGAGCGCAAGTACTGATGGCGGCCCACAGCGGCGAGATGCGCAAGCGGACCTTCGTCGTGACGCGCTTCGATCCCGACCAGGACGAAGCGCCGAGGACCCAGACCTACGACGTCGACTGCCGGCCGGACTGGAAGGTGCTCGACGCACTGAACCACATCAAGGACGAGGTGGACCCCACGCTCTCGCACCGCTGGTCGTGCCGGATGGCGGTGTGCGGGAGCTGCGGGATGAACGTGAACGGGGAGCCGAAGCTCACCTGCAAGACGTCGCTCGCGGGCTACGGCGACGTCGTCGAGGTGGCGCCGCTCGCGAGCTTCCCGATCGTCCGCGACCTGGTGATCGACATGGAGGGCTTCCTCGACAAGCTCCAGTCCGTGAAGCCCTGGATGATCGTCGCGAAGGAGAAGGCGGCCGAGCAGGGCACCTACAGCCAGACGCCCGAGGAGCTCGCGGCCTACAAGCAGTACAGCATGTGCATCAACTGCATGCTCTGCTACGCGGCCTGCCCGGTGGTGGCGACCGAGCCCCACTTCCTGGGGCCGGCCGCGATCGCGCTCGGCCACCGCTACAACCTGGACTCGCGCGACCAGGGCCAGGCCGAGCGCAACGAGGTGTTCCGCGGCGAGGGGAGTGTCTTCGAGTGCTCCTACGCCAACGAATGTTCCGAGGTCTGCCCCAAGAACGTCGACCCCGCGGCCGCGATCAACCAGGCCAAGCTCCTGGCGGTGGTGGACTGGGCGAGCGGGCTCGTGGTCGAGAGGAAGCGCTAGATGGCGCGTGCATCCCACCCGCAGGCGATGACCTCCCGGCGCCCCGGCGCCACCCGCACGGCTGCGCCCCAGCTCCCGGACGACTTCTGGCGCCGCCCGCGGATGCTCCGCTACCTGCTCTTCGACGCCACGGGCCTGCCGTACCTGCTGGTCGGGCTGCTCGCCCTGCGCGTGGCCTTCGCACTGCGCAGCCCCGAGGCCTGGGCGGGGCTGATGGAGGACTTCGCGAGCCCCCTCTACGTGGCCTTCCACCTGCTCGTCCTGGTCTCGGCGCTCGGCGTGGGGGTGCGCTTCTTCCGGCTCTTCCCGAAGGCGCAGCCGGCCCGGATCGGCCCGGCCAAGCCGCCCCCGCGCCCGCTGATCCACGCGGGCCTCTACGCGGCCTGGGCCGGCGTCACGGTCGTGCTCCTGGCCATCCTCGGAGGGCTCTGGCCGTGAAGACCCTGCTCCTGCGCCTCGAGCCGGTGATCTGGCTGCTCTTCGGCGCCGGCATCATGGTGGGCACGCTCCTGCTGCCGGCCTACGTGCTCGCGGTCGGCCTTGGCGCCCCGCTCGGCCTGCTGCCCGAAGGGGCCCTGTCCTACGAGCGCGCCCATGCGCTCGGCTCGAGCCTGCTCGGACGCCTGGTGCTGCTTGCGATCATCGCCTTGCCGCTCTGGAAGGGTGCGCATCACCTGCGCTCGCTCTTCGGCGACTGGCTCGGCCACGGGCCGGACGGCCTGATCGGCTCGCTCCTCTACGCGGTGGCCGCCGTCGGCAGCCTGGCCGGGATCTACGCCGTCCTGACCCTCTGATCCCACGGGGATCGACCTCGATCGGTGTTCCTGCGCGGCTTGACGCGCCCGGGTTCGTGTCTAGCTCTTTGCCATCGCCGAACCGGTCCCAATCCCAGCGACCTGCGGGCGGACCGGCGGCGGCGGAGCGAGAGGAGACACGAACATGGCATTCCCCACCATCTTCCGCGGCTATCCCGTCCACCTGGACACTGCCGACCCCCTCGGGTCCTTCGACCGCGCGGTCGAGGGCCTGTGGCGCGGTCTCGGTGCCGCCGCGCCGCCGGTGCCGGCCGGGTTCGCGCCGCGCATCGACGTGGTCGAGCGCGAGGGCGAGTACCTGGTGACGGCGGAGCTCCCGGGCCTCGAGGAGAAGGACTTCCAGCTCGAGGTGCACGGCAACGCGCTCACGCTCACGGGCGAGAAGCGGGTCGAGCGCGAGGAGGAGCGCAAGGGCTGGCGCTGGAGCGAGCGGGCCTCCGGCAGCTTCCGGCGCTCGATCCAGCTCCCGGACGACGTGGCGGCGGACAAGGCCTCGGCCAGCTTCCGCAACGGCGTCCTGGCGATCACCCTGCCCAAGGCCGAGCACGCGCGGGTCCGTCACATCCCGGTGACGACCGCCTAGGAGGACGCGGAACGAGGAACGGGGGATCGGGCGCACACCCGATCCCCCGTCGTCTTTCCCCGTCCCTCAGAGCCCGAAGTACACGAGCCCCCAGACGACCTGCGCCACCGCGTCGGCGAACGAGCGCCGCGCGAGGCCATGGTAGCCGTACACGTGGCGGTCGAAGCCGTAGCGGTCGTCGTACCAGGACCCGCAGGGCGCGCAGTAGTAGCCGCTGTGGACGATCAGGGGCCGGCGATAGCGGGCCCAGCGCCAGTCGTCGTGCGCCGCGTACCAGCCGAGGTGGCGTCCGGGCGGAACCCGGTGGCCCGGCGGGCACCAGCGGCTCCCGTGCCAGTGCCAGCGCTGGCCGTGGAGAGCCGTGTAGCGGGCGTGGTCCCACTCCCGATCCCGGTGCTCGTGCCGCTCGTCGTCCCATCGCCACGCGCGGTGGTCGTCGCGCCACTCGGAGCGCTCGCGCCGACCCGAGTACTCGCGCCAGTCCGAAGAGCGGCTGCGGTGCACCGCGTGGTCACGGTCCTCGTGGTGATCACGCCGGTCGCGGCGCTCGCGGTGCCCTACCTGCGGCCCCGGCTCGTGCCGGCGGCCGTTCGCGTGACGATCGCTCCCGCGCGGGTGCGTCTGCCCTCCTCCGTGGCGGGCCTGCTCGCGTCCGTGGTGGTGGCGGCCGTCGTCGCGCCGGTGCTCGTTGCGCTCGCTCCGGCGCCGCTCGTGGTCGTCGCTCCGTCGCCCCTCGTGCCGGTCGTCGGAGCGGCGCGTGACGTGGGCCCGCGAGCGTTCGTCCGCGTCGTCGTCCTCCGCCCCGGCAGGTGGCGGCGCCGCGATCAGCAGGCCGAGCAGGCCGGCCGTCGCGGCCCGCGCGGTGGGATGGGCCAGGCGCAACATGCTGCGTCTCCTGGCGCACGGCTGGCGCGGCCGGCGCACCGCCCCCTGACGGCGCCACCGCGCAATGCCGGCGCTCGGCGCTCTTCGACGAGGCCTGCCCGGACCCGATTCGGCCTCCCGGATGACAGCTCCGAAAGCCCGCCTCCGGGGGATCGGGCCGCCTCAGGCCTCCCCGCCGAGCGCGCTGGCGAGCCCCTTCCGGTGGTGGATCGCGTCGCCGAGCATCGGACGGCTCCAGAGCGCCCGCCGGAAGTAGAGATGGACGTCGCAGTCCCAGGTGAAGCCGTAGCCGCCGTGGAGCTGCACGCCCTTGCGCACCGCCTGGGCGTAGACGTCGCTCGCGAGCGCCTTCGCCATCCGCGCGTGCACGGGGGCCGCGGGCGTGTCCGCGTCCAGGCCCGCGGCCGCCCCGCAGGCGAGGCTCCGCGCGAGCTCGATGCCGCACATCATGTCCACGATCGGGTGCTTCACGGCCTGGAAGAAGCCGATCGGGCGGTCGAACTGCTTGCGGTCGATCGCGTACTGGCGGGTGAGCTGGAGCACGGCCTCGGCCCCGCCCACCTGCTCGGCCGCCAGCGCGGCCGAGCCCCGCGTCAGGGTCTCGGCGAGGGCGCGCGAGCCGTCGCCGTCGAGCCGCGCGCCGGCCCCGACGCGGACCCCGTCGAAGGCGATCCGTGCGGTCGGGCGCGTCGGGTCGATCGACACCTCGTCCTCGATCGCGACGCCGGGCGCGGGCAGGTCCACCGCGAAGAGCGAGATCCGGCCCGAAGGCTCCCGAAAGGCGGCGACGACGATCCCAGCGTCGGCACCACCCACCACGTGGGTCTTGCGGCCGCGCAGCACGAAGCCGCCGTCGGCGGGATCGGCGCTGGCCGTGATCGCCGCGCCCTCGAAGGCGCCGCCGGGCTCGACGAGCGCCAGCGACGCGATCGTCTCGCCGCTGGCGATCGCGGGCAGCCAGCGCTCGCGCTGCGCGTCGCCGGCGCCCCGCTCGATCGCGATGCCCGCGAGCAGCGAGCCGAGGAAGGGCCCGGGCACGAGCCGGCGGCCCATCTCCTCCATCAGGATCCCGAGGTGCAGCCACCCGAGCCCGGCACCCCCGAAGCGCTCGGGCAGCACGAGGCCGACCCAGCCCAGGCCCGCGATCTCCTTCCAGAGGCCGCGGTCGAGCCGCACCCCGGCGTCGACCTGCCGGCGCAGCTCCGCGATCGGGAGCCGCTCGGCGAGGAAGCGGCGCGCCTCGGCGCGCAGCAGCGCGTGCTCCTCCGTGAAGCCGAAGTCGGTCGGAACCTCGAGGCGCAGGGTCACGGCACGCTCCTCACTTGGTCTTCGGGAGGCCGAGCACGCGCTCCCCGATGATGTTGCGCTGCACCTCGCTGGTGCCGCCCCCGATCGTGACGCCGAAGGAGTTCAGGTAGGCGCGCGGCCACTCGGCCTTGTCGGGTGCGCTCGGGTCGCCGAGCCAGAGGACAGCGTCGGGGCCCAGCACCTCGCAGGCGAGCTCGGTCAGGCGCTGGCCGAGCTCCGAGAACACGAGCTTGTTCATGAGCCGGGTCGCGAGCGGACGGTCGTCCATGTTGAGGCCGGCTACACGCGCGCGCTGGGCCGTCAGGCGCAGCGCCTCCTCCTCGATCCAGAGCTGGGCCAGGCGGTCGCGGATCACCGGGTCGGCGGCGGCGGGGCTGCCGTCGCGGCGCATGCGCTTCGCGAGCGCGGCGACGGCGCGCACGGACTCCGCCGTCGAGGTTGCGGACCCGCCCCCGGTGCCCTCGGCGGCGCCGCGCTCGAAGGTGAGCGTCGTCATGGCGATCTGCCAGCCCTGGCCGAGCTGGCCGAGCAGCGCATCGGCGGGCATCGGCGCGCGGTCGAAGATCACCTGGTTGAAGCCGCCCTCGCCGGTCATCTTGACGAGCGGCTGGACGGTCACGCCGGGGGCGTCCATCGGGAAGAGGAAGTAGGAGATGCCGGCGTACTTGTGGGCCGTCGGGTCCGTTCGGGCGAGCAGGATCATCCACTTCGCGAAGTGCGCGAGCGTGGTCCAGACCTTGTGCCCGGTCACCACCCAGCCCTCGCCTTCGCGCGTCGCGCTGGCCTGCAGGCCCGCCAGGTCCGAGCCCGCGCCGGGCTCGCTGAAGCCCTGGCACCAGACGTCCTCGCAGCTCAGGATGTTCTTCAGGTACTTGCGCTTCTGCTCCTCGCTGCCGTAGGCGAGGATCGTCGGCCCGGCCCACTGCAGGCCGATCACGTTCACGAGGAACGGGGCGCCCGCCCGGTTCAGCTCCTGCGAGACGATCCGCTGGCGCTTGTGGGGATCGGAGTGGCCGCCGTACTCCGCAGGCCAGTCGAGCCCGAGGTAGCCGGCGTCGTAGACCTTGCGCTGCCACTCGCGCAGGAAGTCGAACTGGCGCTCCGACTCCACCTCGAGGAAGGTCTGGGGCAGCTTGAAGCCGGGGTGGGCGGGCTGGTTCGCCTGGATCCAGGCGCGGACCTGGCGGCGGAACTCCGCGTTCTCCCGGGACTCGGTCGCTTCCTCGGGCCGGGCCATCGTCGCCTCCTCGGGTTGACTCTCGAGTCGAACGGCGCGGCAGTATAGGCTAGGTTCGGCCGCGCCGGACCACTCGGTCGGGCGGATGCTTGGAGCGGAGAGCCCATGAACTTCGGCTTCACCGAGGAGCAGGAGCTGCTGCGCCAGGAGGTGCGGAAGTTCCTCGACGCGAACGCCCCGATGGAGGCGGTGCGCAAGCTCGCCGAGACGCCGGAGGGCTTCTCGCGTGCGCTCTGGAAGCAGATCGGCGCCCTCGGCTGGCTCGGGCTCACGATCCCGGAGGCCCACGGCGGGGCCGGGCTCGGGTTGGTCGACCTCGTCGTCGTGCTCGAGGAGACCGGGCGCACGCTCTTCCCCTCGCCGCTCCTGGCCACCACCCTGGCGGCGGCGGCGATCCGCGACGCCGGCAGCGAGGCGCAGCGGGCGCGCTGGCTGCCGGGGCTCGCCGAGGGCTCCGCGATCGGCACGATCGCCGTCGTGGAGGCCGGGGACCGCCTGGACCCGGGCGGCGTGCGGCTCGCGGGGCGCCGCGAAGGCGGCGACTGGCGGATCACGGGCGAGAAGCTCCAGGTCCTCGACGGCGCCACCGCAGATCTCCTGGTGGTGGCCTTCCGCACCGGCTCCGGCGACGGCGAGATCGCGCTCGGCGTCGTCGAGCGCGGCACGCCCGGGCTCACCGCCGAGACGACGCCGAGCATCGACGGGACCCGCCGCGTCGCGCGCCTGCGCTGCGAGGGCGTGCGCGTCGCGGGCGACGCCCTGCTCGGCGCGCCCGGCGCGGCCGGCCCGGCGCTCGCCCGCCTGCTCGACCAGGCGGCGGCCGTCGTGACCGCCGAGACGATCGGCGCCGCCGAGGGGGCGCTGCGCCTCACCGTCGACTACGCGCGCGAACGCGTGCAGTTCGGCTCCCCGATCGGGCGCTTCCAGGGCGTCAAGCACCCACTCGCCGAGATGTACGTCGACGTCGAGAGCTTCAAGTCGCTGCTCTACTACGCCGCCTGGTGTCTCGATCAGGGCGACCCGGAGGCGCCGCGCTTCGTCTCGATGGCGAAGGCCTACGCCGGGGAAGCCTTCGCACGGATCGGGATCGACGGGGTCCAGCTCCACGGCGGGGTCGGCTACACCTGGGAGTACGACATCCAGCTCTATCTCAAGCGCTCGAAGTGGGCGCGCGCCGCGTTCGGCGACCCCGACCACCACTACGACCGCGTCGCGCGGCTGCGCACGGAGGCGCGCTGAGATGGACTTCCAGCTCACCCCCGAGGAGGAGACCTTCCGGGCCGAGGTGCGGGCCTTCCTCGACGAGATGCTCCCGCCGGGCACCCACACGATGGACCCGGCCTTTCTCGCCGAGTGGCACCGCCGGGTTCGCGAGAAGCGCTGGGTCGGCTTCTCGTGGCCGCGCGAGGTGGGCGGCGGCGGCGGCTCGATCATGCAGCAGGTGATCCTCAAGGAGGAGATGGCGAAGCGGAAGGCCCCGCCGCTCGGCACCTGCTTCATGGGCCTGGCCTGGGTGGGCCCCGCGATCATCCAGTACGGCACCGAGGCGCAGAAGCAGCGCTTCGTCCCCGACATCCTCGACGGCAAGGTCCAGTGGTGCACCGGCTACTCGGAGCCGGGCTCGGGCTCCGACCTCGCGTCGCTCCAGTGCCGCGGGGTCCGGGACGGCGAGCACTACGTGGTGAACGGGCAGAAGATCTGGACCTCGATCGCGATGTGGTCGAAGTGGATCATCCTGCTCGTGCGCACCGGTCCTCCGGGCGTCGAACACAAGCACGACGGCATCACCTGCCTGCTCGTCGAGATGGACACGCCCGGCATCACCGTCCGGCCGATCCGCAACATGTCGGGTGGTGCGATGTTCGCCGAGGTGTTCTTCGACGACGTGCGCGTGCCGGTCGGCAACCGGCTCGGCGAGGAGGGGCAGGGCTGGAAGGTGACGGTCTCGGCCCTGGCGCACGAGCGCTCGTCGATCGCCGAGGTCGAGGGCCTGCTGCGCAAGCTCGACGAGCTCGTGGAGCTGGCGCGCCGGGCGGTGAAGAACGGCCGGCCCGCGCTCGAGGACGACGGCGTGCGGCGGCGCATCGCGCGCTGCGAGACGCGCATCGAGGCGATGCGCATGAACGGGCTGCGCTTCCTCACCAAGCAGCTCAAGGGCGAGCCGCTCGGCGCGGAGACCTCGATCAACAAGCTCCATCGCGCCGCGCTCGAGGTGGAGATGGGCGACCTCGCACTCGAGATCCAGGGCAGCGCCGGACACCTCGAGAAGGAGGTGGAGGGCGGTCGCTGGCAGCGCTTCGCGCTCAACTGGCCGGAGGTCGTGATCGGCGGCGGCACGCCCAACATCCAGAGGAACATCATCGGGGAGCGCGTCCTCGGGTTGCCGAAAGACTGATCGAGGGGGGAGGGGCGTCGGTGGTGGGGGTGGAGCTTCGGGCGGGGTGGGGGCGGCTGCAGCGGACGAGCGGCCGGGCCTTCGGCCCGGCGCTCGCCGCTGAGCCGCTGGGCGGGGCGTGGGCCTTCGGGCCGGCGCTCGCCGCTGAGCCGCTGGGTGTTCGCGGGCCTTCGGCCCGGCGTTTGCCGCTGAGCCGCTGGGTGTTCGCGGGCCTTCGGCCCGGCGTTTTAGCTTCGTGTTGTTCGTGACGGGGTGAAGGGAGAAGCGTGGCGGAGCCGGCGGTGAACGCGGAGCGCGTGCGGCGGATCGAGGCGCTGCTGCGCGAGCGGGTCGGTGCGCTGCGCGTCGAGGTGATCGACGACAGCCACCGGCACGCGGGGCACGAGGGCGCTCGCTCCGGGGCCGGTCACTTCCGGGTGCACGTCGTCTCGCCGCGCTTTGCCGGCCTCTCGCAGGTCGCGGCGCAGCGGCTCGTCTACCAGGCCCTCGCCGACATGTTCGGCCCCGACATCCATGCCCTCTCGCTGCGCTGCGAGCCCTCGTAACGGGGGGCGTCAGGCGACGAAGCGCTCGAGCCAGTCGGCGAGCGGGACGTGGAAGCCGGCGGCGTTGCGGTGGCCGCCGCCGCCGTAGCGGGCGGCGATCTTTGCCACGTCGAAGTCGCCGGTGGAGTAGAGCGAGCAGTCGACGCGCCGGCCGGTGAGCCGGTAGACGGCGCCGGCCGGTGAGCCGTGGACGGCGCGCACGGCCAGCTCGTGCCCGATGAGGGCCCGGTGGAAGAGCGCGTTGACGGCTTCGAGGCGCAGGCCGCCGACCGTGATCGGGTGCGCGTTCTGGAGCGAGCGTTCGACCTCGATGCGCTGGGCGCGCGCGATCGAGCTGCCTTCGGCCACCAGCCGGTCGAGCGGCATCGCGCAGAGCTCGTCCCAGGCGTCGAAGCGCCGCGGGTAGGAGTAGATCGCGGCGTTCACGGCCTCCGAGTGCGGGAGCTCCCAGCGCCACAGGTCCTGGTCCTGCACGTACGCGAGCAGCGCCGGCGGCTCGTGGTCGGGGTGGAAGTGCTGCCAGGCGAGGATGGCGCCGGAGCGCTCGAGGTCGAAGCGCACCAGGTGGCCGCGCGCGGCCAGGGCGCGGGCCAGCTCCGGCTCGCTCGCGAAGCGCTCGAGCGCCGAGACGTGGTGGTCGAGCACGACCACCTGGCCGGCGTGCTCGCCGAGCTGGCGCAGAGCCGCGTTGGGGGGCGCGTTGTCGGCGAAGACGACCAGGTCGCCGGCCAGCTCGGTCGCGCGCACGGCGTCGTCGTGGCCGCGCGCGCGGTACTCTCCGGCCTCGCCCCAGGCCTTCCAGATCGCCCAGGCCGCTCCGAAGCCGTCGGGGCAGCCGGCGTGATAGAAGCAGACGCGCCGCACGGGGCGAGCTTAGCCGGGGCGTGTAGGGGGCGCCGGATGGCTCGTGAGCGCGAGATCCGCTTCCGCGTGAGCGACGGCGATCCGCCCGCCGGCGGCCGCCGCCTCGCGCAGGCCTATCTGCTGCGCGGCCCGCTGACGGCGCGCGTGCGCGTCGGGGAGGAGCCGGGCGCTCTCGTCAACCTGAAGCTGCCGGCCGCCGAAGGCCGTCACGAGTTCCAGTGGCGGGTGCCCGGGTGGCTGGCCCGCGCGCTGCTGCGCCTGCCGCTGCCGCGCGTGGAGAAGCTCCGCCGCCGCGAGGGCCGGCTCGAGGTGGACTGCCTGACCTGGCCGGAGGCGATCGTCCTGGTCGAGCTCGAGCTGCGGGAGGGGGAGGGGCCGGACCTGCGCGACGTCGAGGCCCGCCGCCGCTTCATGGAGGCGCATCGGCCGCCGTGGGTGCGGGCCTGGCACGACGTGACCGACGACCCGGCCTACACCAACGCCCGGCTCGCCCGCCGGCGGCGCGGCTTCAGTTGAGCGCGAGCTGCGGGCTCGCCTCGACGAGGTCGGCCAGGATCTGGAGCGCCTCCTCGAGCTGGGGCGTCGGCTCGTCCTTCTCCTTGCCGGCCGCCTCGCCGGGCTCGGGCGGCGCGAGCATCGCCGCCTCGGGCGAGAGCGGCGCCGGGTCGCCGGCCGAGGCCGCCTCGCCGTCCTTCTCCTTCTCGACGAGATCGGCCACCTTCACGACGCCCTCGTTCTCGCGCTGCTTCTCGATCTCCTCGCGGACCTCGGCGAAGCGCTCGCTCGCGCCGACGCGCTGCCCGGACTGCCGGCGCAGCTGCTCGAGCGTCTCGGCCGACACCGCCACGTAGCCGCCCGCGCTGTTGAGGCCCGCTTCGCCGCCCGCGGCGAAGGAGTCGATCGAGCGCGCGGGCAGCGAGTACGGCTGGTACTCCTCCCCGAGGTCGGGGACCTGCGTCAACGAGGGCAGCACGACGTCGGCCCGCACCCCGCTCTGCTGGGTGGAGGCGCCGCCCGGCCGGAAGAACATCGCGGTCGTCAGCTTGAGCGCGCCGAGCCCCGGCGGCAGCGGCGCCACCGTCTGCACGCTGCCCTTGCCGAAGGTGTGGTCGTCCCCGACCACGACGCCGCGCCGGTAGTCCTTGACCGCGCCGGCCAGGATCTCGGCCGCCGAGGCGGTGACCCGCGAGGTCAGCACCACCAGCGGGCCGGCGTAGAGGATCGAGCCGTCGGGATCCTCGAGCACCTGGTTGCGCTTGCCGGAGTCGCCCACCGCGACGACGCCGCCGCTCCTCAGGAAGTAGCCGCTGATGCGCACGGCGTACTCGAGCAGGCCGCCACCGTTGCGCGACAGATCGAGCACCAGGCCGTCCACCTTCTCGCGCTTCACGAGGTCGAGCAGGCGCGCCACGTCGTCGGTGGCCTGGCGCGCGTCGGGCTCCTTGTCGCCGTAGAAGGAGGGCAGGTCCAGCACCGCCAGCTTGAGCTTGCGGCCGTCGCGTTCGACGGTCTGGAACTCGAGCTTCGCCGCCTGCTCTTCGAGGTTGATCTTGTCGCGCGTCAGCTTGACCGTGAAGCGTTCGGTGTCGGACCCCTGGCGCAGCACGGCGAGCCGCACGTGGGTGCCCTTCTTGCCGCGGATCATGCGAACCACGTCGCGCAGGTCCATGTCGATCACGTCGACCATGCCGCCCGCGTCCTGGCCGACCGCCAGGATCTTGTCCTTCGGCCGGAGCGTTCCCGACAGGTCGGCGGCGCCGCCCGGCACCACCTCCTCGACCACCGTGTAGCCGTCGCGCGAGGACAGCACCGCGCCGATCCCCTCGAGCGACAGTCCCATGTGGATGCGGAAGTCCTCGAGGCTGTCGGGCGTGAGGTACGCGGAGTGGGGATCGAGCGAGATCGCGAAGGCACCGAGGAAGCGCGCGTAGATCTCGTCCGGGGTCATCTCCTCGGCGCGCTTCGTGATCAGCTCGTAGCGATGGATCAGCTTCTGCTTCGCCTCCGGCAGCGACTCGCCGTTGCTCACGTAGTTCGACATCTGGAAGTGCACGAGCTTCTTGTACAGGGCCTCACGCTCGGCGGGCGTCTTCGGGAAGCCCCGCTTCTCGGGGTCGAGCAGGAGCTCCGCCTGCGCGTCGATCGCGTAGTCCTCGTCGGAGACGAAGCCGCGCACGAAGTGTTCCATCTCGCGGTAGTGCTCGATGCTCGCCCGGTGCATCGCATCGAGGAGCGAGCAGTCGTCGAGCGAGAGCGCCGGGAAGAGCTGGCGGGTCTTCTCGCGCAGCTCGGCGGCCTCGGCGTCGAGGAACAGCGCGCGTGAGGCGTCGAGCAGCCGCAGATGGGATTCCGCCACGCGCCCGCGCAGCTCGTCGCTCACCGAGTGGTAGAGCACGTGGTTCTGGAGGTAGGTCGCCATCAGCCGCGACAGATCGCCGCAGGTGAGGGCGCTGTGGGCGCCGTCCGCCTCGCCCTCGGAGGCCCCGGGCACGACCGCTGCGCTCGAGCCCGCAGCGGAGGCAGGTCCGGAGAAGGCGAGGAGCAGGAGGAGGACGAGTCGGGGGAGCGAGGACGGACGGTACATCATGGCCGGTCGAGGATAACCCAGGGCCCGCGGGGTTCGGGGACCAGACCCCCGGGGCCGGGGAGCCTGGATGGGATCGGACGCACGAGAGGGCGGCGAGCTTCGTGATCGGCCGCCGCTCGCCGGTCCTGAACCGGTGTTGCCCGCGGAGATCCACGCCCGGGGCCCGCTCGCGGGTCGTGCTCGGGCCGCAGCGGGCCGCCCGCGGGCCCGGGTCTCGGGTGCCCTCGGCTAAGCTCGGCCGCGATGCGCTACCTGCCGGAGCTCTTCGCCCGCAACCGTGCCTGGGCCGCGGACCAGGTCGCGCGGGATCCGGCCTACTTCCAGCGCCTGTGCGGTCTCCAGACGCCCCGCCATCTCTGGATCGGCTGCGCCGACAGCCGGGTGCCGGCCAACCAGATCGTCGGGCTCGAGCCGGGCGAGCTGTTCGTGCACCGCAACATCGGCAACGTCTTCGACCCGAAGGACGCGAACGCGGTCTCGGTGCTCCAGTACGCGGTGGAGGTGCTGGGCGTCTCGCACGTGATCGTGTGTGGGCACTACGAGTGCGGCGGGGTGCTGGCCGCCTTCGGCAGCGGGCTCGAGCCGCCGCTCGACGGCTGGATCGAGCACCTGCGCGGCGTGCGGGCCGCGCACCAGGCGGAGCTCGACGCGCTGCCGGACCGGGACGCCCGCTGGCGCCGGCTGTGCGAGCGGAACGTGGCGGCCCAGGTGGCCGCGGTGTGCCGCACGAAGCTGGTGGAGGCGGCGTGGGCGCGCGGCCAGGAGCTGTTCGTGCACGGCTGGATCTACGACCTGAGCGACGGCCTGCTGCGCGACCTCGAGCTGAGCACCGCGGGTCCGGCGCCGGGAGGCTGAGCATGGTGCCGGCGCCGATGGCGATTCGCCGCGCCGCGGCGGCCGATCGCAGCGAGTGGCGCCGCAGGCTCGGCTTCGGCGAGGTCGTGCGCGTGCTCTCCTCGTGGAAGCGGCTGTGACGGAGCCGCCGCGGCCGGTCGAGTTCTGGTTCGAGTTCGCGAGCACCTACTCGTACCCCGCGGCGATGCGGATCGAGGAGCGCGCCCGCGCGCTGCGCGTCCCCCTGCGCTGGAAGGCCTTCCTGCTCGGCCCGATCTTCGCCGCGCAGGGCTGGAGCGACTCTCCCTTCAACCTCTACCCCGCCAAGGGCCGCTACATGTGGCGGGACCTCGAACGGGTCTGTGCGGGGCTCGGGCTGCCGCTGCGGCGGCCCACGCGCTTTCCCCGCAACGGGCTGCGGGCGGCACGCGTCGCCTGCTGGTTCGAGGACGAGCCCTGGCTGCCCGCGTTCGTGCGCGCCGTCTACGACGCGAGCTTCGCGCGCGACCTCGAGATCGCCGAGTCCGAGGTGGTGGCCGCGTGCCTCGAGCGCGCGGGCGCGCCGGCGGGCGCGCTCGCGGCCGGGTCCGCGGACGCCGCCAAGGCGAAGCTGCGCGCGCGCGGCGAGCAGGCGGCGGCGCTCGGCCTGTTCGGCGCGCCGAGCTTCGTGGTCGGCGCCGAGCTCTTCTGGGGCAACGACCGGCTCGAGGCGGCGCTCGCCTGGGCGCGTGGCCATGGCGCCTGAGGCGGGGCGGCGCGCGTGATCAAGTACCTGGGCTCGAAGCGCACGCTGGTGCCCGCGATCCTGGACGTGGTCGCCGCGGTGCCGGGCGCCCGCACGGTCGTCGACCTGTTCTCGGGCACGGCGCGGGTGGGCCACGCGCTCAAGGCCGCCGGCTACCGGGTGCGCGCGAACGACCACCTGGCCTACGCGCACGCGCTCGCGCGCTGCTACGTCGAGGCCGACCGCGAGGCCCACGGGCGCGACGCCGAGCGGCTGGTGGCGGAGCTCTCCGCGCTGCCCGGCCGCGCGGGCTGGTTCACCGAGACCTTCTGCGAGCGCGCCCGCTACTTCCAGCCGCGCAACGGCGCCCGCATCGAGGCGATCCGCGAGGCGATCGCGCGCAAGGCGCTGCCGCCGGTGCTGGAGGCGGTGCTGCTGGTGTCGCTCATGGAGGCTGCCGACCGCGTCGACTCGACCACCGGCGTACAGATGGCGTACCTGAAGCAGTGGGCGCCGCGCGCGCACAAGGAGCTCTCGCTGCGGGTTCCGGCGCTGCTGCCGCGGGCCGCCGCCGGGGCCGGCTCCGCCCACGGCCTCGACGCCCTCGACGCGGCGGCCGCGCTCGACGGCGACGTCGCCTACCTCGATCCGCCCTACAACCAGCACTCCTACCTCGGCAACTACCACGTCTGGGAGACGCTGGTGCGCTGGGACGCGCCGGCGGTCTACGGCACGGCGATGAAGCGCACCGACTGCCGCGAGCGACGCAGCCCCTTCAACTCGCGGCGCCGTTTCCGCGAGACCTACGCCCGGCTGGTGGCGGCCGTACGCGCGCCCGTGCTGATCGCGTCGTTCAACGACGAGGGCTTCCTGACGCGCGCAGAGCTCGAGGCCCTGCTGGCGACACGCGGCCGCGTGGCGGTGCTGGCGTACGACTACAAGCGCTACGTCGGCGCCCAGATCGGGATCTACGATCCCGCCGGGCGCAAGGTCGGGACGCCCGGCCGCCTGCGCAACACGGAGTACCTGTTCGTGGCGTCGGAGCCGGGGATCGAGCTGCCGCCGGCGGCACCCAGGCAGCTGTCCTTCGACGCGGGGCCCTGGCTGGACGCCGGACGCTGATGCATGCTCGCCGGCCTCCTGGCCGGCTCCGCCGTCCTGCCGCTCCCGAGAGGCCCATGCGCTTCGCCCGCTGCACCGATCTCGCGTGCCCGCCCTCCGACGCGATCGCGCACGCGCGCAGCCCGCGCCTGATGGAGTACGTCGCGGCGCCCTGGCTGCGCTTCGAGCCGGTCGACCCGCCCGCGTTGCCCGAGGAGTGGAAGCCCGGCCGCTACCTCGTGCGCCTCCGGCTGCTCGGCAGGGTGTCGCTCGGCACCCAGTGGATCGGGATCCGTGCGGTCGAGCAGCGCGGCCTGCGCCTGCTCGTGCACGACCAGGGCACGAGCGTCCGGATCCCCGTCTGGGACCATCGCATCGAGCTCTCGCCGGCGGACGACGGCGGCACGCACTACTGCGACCGGCTGCAGATCGAGGCCGGCTGGCGCACGCCCTTCGTGGCCGCGTTCGCGCGCCTGTTCTTCGCGCATCGCCAGCGCCGCTGGCGGCGGCTCGTGCGCACGGAGTTCAATTACGGCGCCTGAGCGCGGGCGTGTCCGGTCGAGCCCCGGCGGGCGGCTTCCCTGCCGATGCCCTCGCGGAGCCTCTTTACAGGGGGGGCCGCGGCGGTAGCGTGCCCGGACGGAGGACCGCCCATGCCGCGTCTCGCCGCGCTCGCGCTCTCGGCCGCCCTCGCCGTGGGCCTGGGCTCGTGCCGCCAGGGGCCTGGCGACGGGGCCTCCCTCGAGCCGCCGCGTCTCTTCGAAGGCCTGGGGGACGTGCGCCAGCCGATCTCGACGGAGGTCCCCGGCGCCCGGCAGTACTTCGAGCAGGGTCTCGCGCTCACCTACGGCTTCAACCACGAGGCCGCGATCGACTCGTTCCGAGAGGCAGCGCGCCTCGATCCCCGGTGTGCGATCTGCTGGTGGGGCGTCGCCTACGCCGCGGGCCCGAACATCAACGCGCCGATGGGGCCGCAGGGCGCCGCCGAGGCGTGGCGGGCAGCGCGGCAGGCCAAGCGCCTCGCGAAGCACGCGAGCCCCGAGGAGCGCGCCTGGATCGAGGCCATCCAGGTCCGCTACAGCGAGGACCCCGAGCTGTCGGCCGGCGCGGAGCGCAAGGCGCTCGACCTCGCCTTTGCCGACGCGATGCGCGCGCTGCGCCGGGCGCAGCCGGACGACCTGCACGTCGCCACGCTCTTCGCCGAGTCGCTGATGGATCTCTCGCCCTGGAACTACTGGGAGGACGACGGCTCTCCGCGCGAGCACACCGAGGAGGCGGCCGAGGCGCTGGCCTCGGTGCTCGAGCGCGACCCGAACCACGTCGGGGCGCTGCACTTCTGGATCCATCTCTACGAGCGCTTCGAGCCGGAGCGGGCCGAGGCGGAGGCCGACCGGCTCTGGCAGCTCGCGCCCGCGGCGGGCCATCTCGTGCACATGCCGGCCCACATCTACTTCCGGGTCGGCCGCTACGCCGAGTCCTCCGACGTGAACCAGCGCGCCGCCGCCGCCGACGTCGCGTGGTTCTCGTGGTGCCGCGCACCGCAGGCCTATGCGGCCCTCTACTACACCCACAACCTGCACTTCCTGTGGGCCTCGGAGATGGCAGCGGGGGACTTCGACGGCTCGCTCACCGCGGCGCGCCGGCTGGTCGCCCAGGTCCGCGACGACCAGCTCGCGAGCTTCCCCTTCCTCGAGGACTTCCTGGCCACGCCCATGCTCACCTTCGCGCGCTTCGGCGAGTGGGATCTCGTGCTCGGCGAGCCGCCGCCGCCGGCCGAGCGGCGCTTCCAGACCGCGCTGTGGCACTACGCCCGCGGTCTCGCCTTCGCGCGCACCCGCGACCTCCCGGCCGCAGCCGGCGAGCGCGCCGCGCTCGCCGCGATCGCCGCCGACCCCCAGCTCGGCGCGCTCCTCTACGACACCGCGGGCGGTACGGCCGGCGAGCGGCTCGGCGTCGCCCAGAAGCACCTGGACGGCGAGATCGCCGCGGCGGCGAAGGACGTCGCGGCGGCGGTCGAGGCGCTCGAGGAGGGGATCGCGCTCCAGGACGCGATGCCCTACTCCGAGCCGCCCCCCTTCTACGTGCCGCTGCGCCAGGTGCTGGGCGGCGTCCTGCTCGACGCGGGTCGCGCGAGCGAGGCCGAGGCGGTGTTCCGCGAGGACCTGCGCCGCCACCCGAACAACGGCTGGTCGCTCTACGGGCTGGCGAAGAGCCTCGAGAAGCAGGGCAAGAAGGCGCAGGCGAGCTGGGCCGAGAAGGGCTTCCGCAACGCCTGGGCACGCGCGGACGACCCGCAGCGCCGGCCGTACAGCTTCTGAATGCGCGTGCGCGTCCTCCAACACGTGGCCTTCGAGGGTCCGGCAGCGCTCGCGCCCGCGCTGTCCGCCGCGGGCCACGAGGTCGCGGTCACCCGCCTCGACGCCGGCGAGCCCCTTCCTTCGCTGGCGGAGCTCGACTGGCTCGTCGTGATGGGCGGCCCGATGAGCGTGCACGACGAAGCCCACTACGCCTGGCTGGCGCCCGAGAAGCGCCTGCTGCGCGCTGCCGTCGAGGGCGGGCGCCGCGTGCTCGGCGTGTGCCTCGGCGCGCAGCTCGTCGCCGCCTCGCTCGGCGCCGCGGTGACGCGCAACCCGGAGCGCGAGATCGGCTGGTTCCCGGTCGCGCGCGCGCCGGGCGCCGAGTGCTCCCCGCTCGGGCGCGCGCTGCCCGCACGCTTCCCGGCCTTCCACTGGCACGGCGAGACCTTCGCGCTGCCGCCCGGGGCCGTGCGCCTGGCCGCGAGCGAGGCCTGCGCGGAGCAGGCCTTCGCGATCGGCGAGCGCGTGCTCGGGCTCCAGTTCCACCTCGAGACGACGCCCGAGTCGGCGAAGGCGCTGGTCGAGCACTGCGCGCACGAGCTCGGGCCGGGACGCTGGGTGCAGGATGCGAGCGCGATCCTGGCTCCCGACGCGCCCTTCGCCGAGGCCCACACGCTGATGCGCGGGCTCCTGACCGCGCTCGGCTAGCCGCGCCCCGGAAGGATTCGCCATGGAGACCTTCGAGACGATCGTCCGCGACGTGATCGCCGGCTCGCCCTACGCGCGCAAGCTCGCGATCGCCTGCGAGCAGGTCGCACCCGACCAGGTGCGCATGCGGCTGCCCTGGACAGCGGACCACGTCACGATCGGCGACCTCGTACACGGCGGCGCGATCGCCTCGCTGGTGGACGTGGCCGCGACGGGCGCCTGCTGGGCGACGCCGGAGCTGGCCCCCGGCGCACGCGGCACCACGATCGGCTTCTCGATCTCGTACCTGAACGCGGGCCGCGCGCAGGACCTGCTCGCCGCGGCCCGGATCGTGCAGCGCGGGCGCTCGATCGTGATCGCCGAGGTCGACGTGCACGGCGCCGACGGCACCCACGTGGCGCGCGCGCTGGTCACCTACAAGCGCTCGGCGTAACCGGGGAGTCCGCACCGGGGTCCTGGCAGCGGGCGGCGGACGTCTGCTGGAGCCCGGTGTCCTGGCTCCGCCCCCGCGAGCATCCGGTCGAGCGGCGTTCCGCAAGGGGGCCGCGTCGCGCCGCTCCGCGAGCGCCGCCCGCAGGGCCTGGGCTCCCCGGCTTCCGCGCCGCGCGGGCCGGCGCCGGCCCGACTGCTAGCTTCGCCGCTCCGGACGCGGAGGAGCCATGGAAACGGACGCAACGGGGATGGCGGAGCTGGTGCGCCGGCGCGAGGTGACGCCGATCGAGCTCGTGGACGCGGCGATCGCGCGGATCGAGAAGCTCGATCCGCAGCTGAACGCGGTGATCCTGCCGGCCTTCGAGCGCGCGCGCGCCGCCGCGAAGGCGCTCGCCTCCGCGCCGGACCTCGCCGACCGGCCCTTCGCGGGCGTCCCGTTCCTGATGAAGGATCTCGGCGGCCCCGAGGCCGGCGCCCCCTGCCACATGGGCATGGGGTGCCTGAAGGAGGCCGGCTGGATCGAGCGCGAGGGGAGCCACCTCGCCGAGCGCGTGGCGCGCGCCGGCCTGATCTCGCTCGGTCGCACCAACACGCCCGAGCTCGGCCTGCTTCCCACGACCGAGCCGCTCGCCTACGGGCCGACGCGCAACCCCTGGAACCCGGGCCACAGCTCGGGCGGCTCGAGCGGCGGCGCCTCGGCGGCGGTCGCGTCCGGGATGGTGCCGATGGCGCACGCGAGCGACGGAGGGGGCTCGATCCGGATCCCGGCCGCACACACGGGCCTCGTCGGCCTCAAGCCGACGCGCGGGCGCAGCTCCTTCGGGCCGGGCGCGGGTGAGCGCTGGGGCGGGTTCTCGTGCGAGCTGGTGGTGTCGAAGACCGTGCGGGACACCGCGGGCTTCCTCGACCTCGCGCAGGGTGCCGAGCCGGGCGATCCCTACACGGCGCCGCCGCCCGCGCGCCGCTACGTGCGGGAGGTCGGGGCCGACCCGGGCCGCCTGCGCATCGGCCTGCTCGCGGGCTCGCCGCGCGAGGGGGTCGTCGTCGATCCGGCGTGCGCCGAGGCCGCGCTCGCGACGGCGCGCGCGCTCGACGCGCTCGGCCACCGGGTCGAGGAGGCGAGCCCGGAGGCCTACGCGGATCCGGCCGTGGGGCGCGGCTACGTGACGGTGGTCGCCTGCAACGTCGCCCGTGCCCTCGAGGCCGTCGGCGAGAAGCTCGGCCGCGCGCTCGGCCCCGGCGACGTCGAGCCGATGACCTGGGCGATCGCCGAGCTCGGCCGCGCGACGCCGGTGGCGACCTACCTCGAGCAGATCGACTTCGTGCACCGCTTCGGGCGGCGGATGGCGGCGTGGTGGGGCAGCGGCTTCGACCTGCTCCTCACCCCGACCACCGCCGAGCCGGCGCCGCGGATCGGCGAGTTCGAGCAGACGCCGGACCAGCCGTTGCGCCCGTTCCTACGCGCTGCTCCGTTCGGCCCCTTCACCTTCCCGATCAACATGACCGGCCAGCCCGCGATCTCGCTCCCGGCGCACCTGACCGAGAGCGGGCTCCCGGTCGGCGCCATGCTGGTGGCCGCGACCGGCCGCGAGGATCTCCTGCTGCGCGTCGCCGCTCAGCTCGAGGAGGCGCTCCCCTGGCGCCACCAGCGTCCTCCCATCCACGCCTGATCGCGGGGGACGGTCCTGCGACCGTCGCCGTCCCCTTCTCCGACGAGGGCCTCGCGCAGGAGGTCGTGGACGGCGGGCTCGAAGAGGAAGGAGATGTGGCTGCCCTGGTACCAGGTCACGTGCGGGCGCTCCCAGTGGCGCCAGAGGTTCCAGGCCTGCTCGGGCGGCGCGAGGCGATCGGCGGTGCCGGCGTAGAGGAAGCGTCGCTCGCGGGGCACCTGCACCGGCATCGCCAGCGGCGAGACGACGCGCAGCACCTCCTCGATGCGCTCGAGCGGGAAGCCGGTGCGGGCGAGCAGGCCCGCGATCCCGGGCGGCACGTGCGAGCGTGCGAGCCCGACGAAGCACGATGCCGGGACGCCGGCCACGATCGCGTCGAGCCGCGGCTCGAGCGCCGCCAGCAGTGCCGCCGTGTAGGCCCCGAGCGAGATGCCGTGCACGGCGACGCGGCCGGCGCCCGCGCGGCGCAGCCAGCCGATCAGCCGCCGCAGGTCCCACACGGCCTGGGCCTGGGCGTGCAGCGTGTCGACGAAATCGCCGGAGAGATAGCCGTCGCCGCTGCGCCGGCCGCAGCGGCGGGGCCCGTGGAAGGGCATCACGTAGATCGCGACGTCGAGGCCCAGCACCTCGTGCAGCCAGCGCGCGTGGAAGGCGGTGAGATCGACGAGCGGATGGCCCATCCGGAAGCCGGGCACGCACACCACCCAGGGGCGCCCCTTCCCGTTCCGACCCGGCCCCGGCGCGCCCGGAGCGGGCGCCTCCTCGTCGTGCCGCAGCAGCCAGACGTGCGCGCTGCGGTTCGCGTGGTATTGCGACCAGCGCTCGGATCCGGGCTCGTCCGGGTGCGGCGCGTAGCCGCTCTCGAAGCGGGCATGCCGGTAGCCGAGCCGCCCGAGCCTCCGGGGCTCCTCCTCGACGCTGTGCAGGAGCGGTGGCGCCCGGTGGTAGCCACGCGGCTCGGCGAGCCAGCCGCGGCGCGCGAAGAGCTCGTGCGCCGCGGCGATCTCGCCGGCCAGCCGCCGGCGGTCCGTGGCGCGCAGCAGGAGCCCGCCCGAGACCAGCTCCGTCGCGAGGAAGGCCTCGTCGGCGGCCACCTTGAGTGCAAGGGCGGCCGAGCGCCGCACCTGCGGCATGCCGGAGCCGGCCGGCCCGCGCAAGGCGCCGGCCCAGCGCAGGCCGAGCAGCCACGGCAGCGCCAGCGCGCGCGCCGAGAGCTCCAAGCCGCCCGTGATCCGCGCGATCACGACGCCGCCACCCAAGGTCCTTCCCCCGCTGGCGGGTTATATCGGAAGAGGGGAGTGCTGCGCGAGCCCCGGCCCGTGCCCCGGTCCGGGGCTCGCGGCCACTCCCGCCGCGCGTCCCTCGCGAGCGCTGCTATCCGATCTTCCGCCGCAGCCAGTCGAGGAGGATGCGGTTCAGCTCCGCCGGCTTCTCCTGCTGGGTCCAGTGCCCGCAGCGCGGGATCATCACGGTCTCGAGGTCCGCGCACCAGGCATCCATGCCCGCGGCCATCTCGGGGCGCAGGACGGGATCCCACTCGGCCGTCACCATGAGGCAGGGCTGCGCGATCCGGGTGGCGCCGACGGCCGGCGCGCTCTCCCAGTTGCGGTCGAAGTTGCGGTACCAGTTGATGCCGCCGCGGAAGCCCGTGCGCCGGAAGGTCTCGACGTAGTGCGCGCGCTCCTCGGGCGTTCCGATCGGCTCGCCGAGCGGCTCGAGCTCGGCCAGGCGCCGGAAGGGGTTCATGTCCATGTCCTTCCCGGCCATGCGCGCCGCGAGCTCCTGCATCGGCACGCCGCTGCGCAGGAGCTTCTCGAACACCAGCGCGGCATCGCGGTCGAGCGCGGCTTCGGCGACGCCGGGCTCCTGGAACCACAGGATGTAGAGCTTCTCGTCGTGCCCGCCGACCATCGCGCGCATCAGCGCCGTCGGCGCGACCGGCGGCCGGGGCGTGAGGGGCGTGTTCACGCCGACCACGCCCGCCACCCGATCGGGATGCAGCGCCGGCATCGCCCAGACCACGAAGCCGCCCCAGTCGTGGCCGACGAAGACGGCCCGTTCGATCCCGAGCGCGTCGAGTAGGCCCACCAGGTCGCCGCCCAGGTGGTGGATGTCGTAGGCCGTGATCGCCTCGGGCTTCTCGCTCGCGCCGTAGCCGCGCTGGTCCGGCGCGATCGCGCGGAAGCCGGCTGCGGCGACGGCCTCCACCTGGTGTCGCCACGACCAGCCGAGCTCCGGGAAGCCGTGCGAGAAGACGATCGCGGGCCCGCTTCCCGCCTCGTGGACGGACAATCGGATGCCGGGCTCGCTCGTGCCGTCCGGGAGCCGGAGCGGCGGGAGCTGGACGGAGCGGGCGGGCGGGAAGGGCATCGGATCTCCCAGGAGCGCGGGGCGCGGCGGGCGCAGTATACACGCGCACGTCCGGCGTTCGCGCTCGCTGGAGCGCACCTCGGAGCGGCAGACCGAGCCGGGCCGAGGACCCGTGAGGCGACGGGAGCATTCGGGAGATCTGCTCTAGCCTCGCGCGCGGATCATGACGCCCCCCGCCCGGATCGCGGTGCGCGAGATCCCCGGCCCGCCGCGCTGGGACGACCTGCTCGACGCGCTGCGCCGCAAGCGCGGCTTCTGGCTGCTCGAGAACGCGATGCCCCCGGGACCCACGGGCGGTGCGGCCGGTGCCGAGCGCTGGTCGTTCGCCGGCTGCGATCCCGCGTTCGTGCTGCGCAGCCAGGGCGACCGGCTCGAGCTCGACGCGGCGCGCACGCTCGCGGGCCGCTGGCCGCCGGCGCGGCTGCGCTGGCGCGGAGACCCGATCGCGGAGCTGCGTGCCTGGCTGCCGCGGGCACCGCGCGCCGACGCGGCCGACACCGGCGTGCCCTTCGCCGGCGGCCTCGTCGGCTGGCTCGGCTACGAGCTCTCGGCGCGGCTCGAGCGGCTCGCGTTCCCGGGGCTCGACGACCTCGGGCTTCCCGAGCTGCGGCTCGCGCTCGCGGACCGCTTGCTCGCCCGCGATCTCGCGAGCGGGCGCCTCTACGCGACCGCTCTCGGCTTCGGCGCCGACCCGGCCGCCGCGCTGGCCGCGGCGGAGCGCGCCGCGGAGCGGCTCGCCGCGCGCGTCGCGCGCCGCGAGCCTGATCCCTTCGAGGCGCCCGATGCGAGCCCCTGGCCGCGCGGCGTCGCCCCCGAGCAGGGGCCGGAGCCGGTCCGGCTCGTCGATCCCGCGAGCGGGCTCACGCTCGGCGCCTGGTTCGACGAGGCATCCTACACCAAGGCGGTGCAGAGCATCCGCGAGCAGATCCTTGCCGGCGACCTGTACCAGGCCAACCTGACCCACCGGCTGCTCGCCCGTGCCGACGTCGATCCCTGGGACGTATACCTGGATCTGCGCCGGAGGAATCCCGCGCCCTTTGCCGCCTTCCTGGCCGGCGAGGGCGCGGCCGTCGCCGGCAGCTCGCCCGAGCGCTTCCTGCGCCTCGGCCCCGACGGCGCGCTCGAGAGCCGCCCGATCAAGGGCACCCGGCCGCGTGGCGCCACGCCCGCCGCCGACGCCGCGCTGCGCGCCGCGCTCGCCGGCTCCGGAAAGGAGCGCGCCGAGAACGTCATGATCGTGGACCTCGTGCGCAACGACCTCGGGCGGGTGTGCATGCCCGGGAGCGTCGAGGTCCCCGAGCTCTTCGCTCTCGAGCCCTACGCGACGGTGTGGCAGATGGTGTCGACCGTGTGCGGCCGCCTGCGCCCGGGGCTCGACGCGGTCGACGCGGTGTGCGCGGCCTTCCCGCCCGGCTCCATGACCGGCGCTCCGAAGCTTGCCGCGATCGAGCGGCTCGCGCGCCTCGAGCCGGTCCGCCGCGGCGTCTACTCGGGCGCGCTCGGCTGGCTCGACGCGCGCGGGGGGGCGGAGCTCGCGGTGGTGATCCGGACGCTGCTGCTGCGGCCGGGCCGGGCCTGGATCCACGTGGGCGGCGGGATCGTTCTCGACTCCGAGCCGGCGGCGGAGTGGGCGGAGACGCTCGCGAAGGGGCGGGCGTCGCTCGACGCCGTGGCGCGCGCGGGCGCTGGCGGGGCGTAGCCGGCTACGGCGCGCCGCGCTCCAAGGTGCGCGTTGGGCTACCGTGCCGCCTCGATTCGCAGAGCGCAGCTCCAGGAGGGCAGCAGGTGGCGGGACCGCTCGCAGGAATCCGGGTCGTCGAGATCGCCGGGATCGGCCCCGGCCCCTTCTGTGGCATGATGCTCGCCGACCTCGGCGCCGAGGTGCTGCGCGTCGATCGCGTCGAGTCCACCCGCCTGCCGCGCCGCCCCGGCCCCAACCTCGACTTCCTGGCGCGCGGCCGGCGCAGCGTGGCCGTGGACCTGAAGAAGCCGGCCGGCGTCGAGGTCGTGCTGCGGCTCGTGGAGAAGGCGGACGCGCTCCTCGAGGGCTTCCGGCCTGGCGTGATGGAGCGCCTCGGCCTCGGCCCCGACGTCTGCCTCGCCCGCAACCCGCGCCTGGTCTACGGCAGGATGACCGGCTGGGGCCAGGAGGGTCCGCTCGCGAAGGCCGCCGGCCACGACCTCAACTACATCGCGCTGACCGGCGCGCTGCACGCGATCGGGCGGCCCGACTCGCCGCCGCCGCCGCCCCTCAACCTGGTCGGCGACTTCGGCGGCGGCGGGCTGCTGCTCGCCTACGGGATCGCGTGCGCGCTGGTCGAGCGCGCGCGCTCCGGGAAGGGCCAGGTGGTGGATGCCGCGATGGTCGACGGCGCCGCCACGCTGATGGCGATCATCTACGGTGCGCACGCCTCCGGCTGGTGGCGGGACGAGCGCATGGCCAACATGCTCGACGGCGGCGCGCACTTCTACGACTGCTACGAGACGAAGGACGGCCGCTACGTCTCGATCGGCTCGATCGAGCCCCAGTTCTACCGCGAGCTGCTCGAGAAGACGGGGCTCGCCGGCGAGGATCTCCCGCAGCAGATGGACCGCAGCGGCTGGCCGAAGCTCAAGGAGCGCTTCGCTGCGCTCTTCAAGACGAAGACCCGCGACGAGTGGTGCGCGATCCTGGAGGGCAGCGACGTGTGCTTCGCGCCGGTGCTCTCGCTCGCCGAGGCGCCCGAGCATCCGCATCTCCGGGCGCGCGGCACCTTCGTCGAGGTGGAGGGTGCGCGCCAGCCCGGCCCGGCGCCGCGCTTCAGCCGTACCCCGGGGCGCATCGAGCGGCTCGGCGCGCAGCCCGGCGAGAACACCGACGCGGCGCTCGCCGACTGGGGCTTCGCCGCCGGCGAGCTCGCGAAGCTGCGCGAGGCCGGGGCGATCGCGTGAGCCGCCGCGGCACCCCGGCGTGAGCCCTCGGGCACGGCCGGCCGCGAGCCCGCGAGGCCGCTGAGGGATGGGCCCCGCCTGCCGCCGTCCCGGGCGGCGTCCTTCGAAGAGACCTTCCCGAAGGGCCCCGCCCCCGCGGTCGAGGGCGCTGCGCGCGCTGGCGCTCCTCGCGGCCCTGCTCCCGGCCTGCGGCGGCGAGCTGCCGCCGCTCGACGCCTCGGGCCCGACGGCGGACTGGCCCGCCTGGGGCGGTGACCCCGGCGGGCTCCGCTGGTCGCCCCTCGACCAGATCGACCGCGACAACGTCGGGCGCCTCGAGGTGGCCTGGACCTATCGCCACGGAGACGTGTCGGACGGCCGCGGCGAGCGCACGCGCAGCTCGTTCAACGCGACGCCGGTCGTGACCGAGGACGGGCTCACCTTCTGCACCGGCTTCAACCGCGTGATCACGCTCGATCCGGAGACGGGTACCGAGCGCTGGAGCTTCGACCCGGAGCTCCGGCTCCAGCGCCTGCAGGGGCCCTATCCTCTCGTGTGTCGTGGTGTCGCGCACTGGGTGGACCCGGCGCCGGCCGCGGCCGGCCGCACCTGCGCCCGCCGGATCTTCACGGGCACGATCGACTCGGAGCTCGTCGCGCTCGACGCGGCGACCGGCCGGCCCTGCGCCGACTTCGGCGCAAACGGGCGCGTGGCGCTGCGCGAGGGCATCGAGGCCGAGCCCTGGGAGTACTACGTGACCTCGCCGCCGCTCGCGGTGGGCGACGTCGTGGTGGTGGGCGCGCTGGTGGCGGACAACCAGCGCACCGACGCGCCGGCCGGCGTGGTGCGCGCCTTCGACGCGCGCACGGGCGCCCTGCGCTGGGCCTGGGATCCCGTGCCGCCCGGCTGGCCGCGCGGCGCCGGCGAGCGCTGGGCCGCGGGCACCCCGAACGTGTGGTCCGCGATGTCGGCGGACCCCGGGCGTGGGCTCGTCTTCGTCCCGACCGGCAACGCAGCCCCCGACTACTACGGGGGCGAGCGCCGCGGTCTCGACCGCTACTCGAGCTCGGTGGTGGCGCTCGACGCGGCCACCGGCGCCCTGCGCTGGCACTACCAGACCGTGCACCACGACCACTGGGACTACGACGTTCCCGCGCAGCCGACCCTGTTCCGCATCGACGGCGTGGGCGGCGGGCGCCCGGGCGTCGCGCAGATCACCAAGATGGGTCACCTGTTCCTGCTCGACCGCGAGACGGGCGTGCCGCTCTATCCGGTCGAGGAGCGGCCGGTACCGCAGGGCGGCGTCGCGGGCGACGTGCTCGCGCCGACCCAGCCCTTCCCGACCCATCCCGCCCCGCTCCACCCCGCGACGCTCACCCCCGACGACGCCTGGGGCTTCACGCCCTGGGATCGCAGCCGGTGCCGCGAGCTCATCGCCGGCATGCGCTCGGAGGGGATCTTCACCCCGCCCGGGCTCGAGCCCACGATCCAGTTCCCGGGCAACGCCGGCGGCCCGAACTGGGGCGGCGTCTCGATCGATCCCGAGCGCGGCGTCCTGTTCGTGAACTCGATGCGCGTCCCGTCGGTGGTGCAGCTCGTGCCGCGCGCTGCCTTCGACGAGCTCGATCCCGCCGCCGTCGCGTATCCCGAGATGCTCGCGCCGATGCGCGGCACGCCCTACGGCCTGCGCGTGGGCCCGCTCCTCGGCCCCCTCGGTGCGCCCTGCAATCCCCCTCCGTGGGGGGTCCTCCAGGCCGTCGACCTGAAGAGCGGCCGGCTGCTCTGGGAGAGCACGCTCGGCACCACCCGCGACCAGGCGCCGTTCCCGCTCTGGCTGCCGCTCGGCGCACCGAACCTCGGCGGGTCGATCGCGACCGCGGGCGGCCTCGTCTTCATCGGTGCCACCACCGACAAGTTCCTGCGCGCCTTCGACGCCGAGAGCGGCCGCGAGCTCTGGCGCGCGCGCCTGCCCTACACCGCGAACGCGACCCCCGCGACCTACCGCCTGCGCCGCGCCGGACGCCAGTTCGTGGTGGTCGCCGCCGGCGGCCACGGCTGGTCGGAGCCCGGCGACACGCTGGTGGCGTTCGCGTTGGCGGAATGAACGCGATCGGCGCCGCTCGACGCGGCGGGGCAGGCGCCGGGCGCGCTCAGCGCCCCTCGAGCGTCTCGAGGATCACGCCCTCGCGCAGGCCCCAGTCCGACACGGTGAGCCCGCGCAGGCGCAGGGACGCGACGAGGGTGTCGAGGACCAGCGCGCCGGTCGGGACCAGATCGGCGCGCCGGCGACCCATGCCGGGCATGCGCAGGCGCTCCTCCTGGCTCGAGCGCGCGAGGCGGCGGGTGAGCGCCGTGATCCGCTCGGCGTCGAGGAAGCAGCCGCGCAGCGCCGCCTCGGGATCGCGGCCGTCCTCGGCGATCGCGATCCGCGCGAGCGCGCGCAGCGAGCCGCCGGCAGCGATTGCGGGCTGCGGCATCCAGCGCTCGATCGCCTCGCGGTAGTCGGCGAGGCGCTCGCGCACGCGAGCGCGGATCGCGCGGCGCTCGTCGCGGGTCATCGGGTCGCTCCGGACCAGCTCGGCGTGCAGGCGCGTGGTGCCGAGCGGGAGGCTCGTCTCCCAGCGCAGGGTACGGTCGTCCCCGGTGATGAGCTGGAGGCTGCCGCCGCCGAGGTCGAGGCCCAGCGCCACCCGCGAGCCCACCGCGAGCCGGTGCCGGAACGCCGCGAAGGTGAGGCGCGCCTCCTCGATGCCGCTCAGGACGCGCGCCGGAACGCCGGTCACGGCGCCGATGCGCCCGGCGATCTCGGGGCCGTTCTTCGCCTCGCGGATCGCGGCGGTCGCGATCGGCAGCAGCAGATCCGCCCCTGCGCGGCGCGCCGTCCCGGCGAGCCGTCGTGCCGCCTCGACCGCGCGGACGCACACCTCCTCCGGGATGCGCCCGCCGCGCTCGCCGATCAGCGCGCCGAGCCGCAGCATCACGCGCTCGCGCAACACGCGCTCGATCGTGCCGTCCGCCGCGGCATCGGCCACCAGCAGGTGGAACGACGTGCTCCCGAGATCGAGAACCCCCACGCGGCGAAAGCCCGGGGACAGTCCCGGCGATTCGGCGATTCTGGTCATCCCGGCTTCCATGGATCGGGGGTTAGAATCGCCGAATCGCCGGGACTGTCCCCGCCCGTCAGCGTGCGCCGAGCAGGAGGTCGAGGTTCTGCACCGCCGCGCCCGCTGCGCCCTTGCCGAGGTTGTCGAGGATCGCGATCGCGACGACGTGGCCCGAGGCGTGCGGCACCACGTGCAGGTCCACCCGGTCGCTGCCGTTGCAGGCCTGGGGGTCGAAGCTGCGCTCGTCGAGCGACGCGGCGTCGGCGAGCGGGAGCACGCGGACGTGCGGTTCGCCTTCGTAGCGCGCGTGCAGGGTCTCCCAGACCGCCTTGCCGTCGGCGCCGCGGCGCAGGAGCGGCGCGGGGAGCGGCAGCTCGACGCGCATGCCGCAGCGGAACGGGCCGACCGCGGGCACGAAGAGCGGCTCGGTCGCGAGCCCGCTCCAGCGCACCATCTCGGGGACGTGCTTGTGGCGCGCGGCCAGCGAGTAGGGCGCCTCGTACACCAGCGAGAGCAGGCCGCGCGCGGGATCCTCCCACTTCTCGATCAAGGGACGGCCGCCTCCGCTGTAGCCGGAGAGGCCGTGCACGGTGAGCGGCGTGTCGGGTGCGATCAGGCCGGCGGCCACCAGCGGGCGCACCAGGAGCAGGAAGCCCGTTGGCCAGCATCCCGGGTTCGCCACGCGCTTGGCAGCGGCGATCGCCTCGCGCTGGCCGGGCGCGAGCTCGGGCAGGCCGTAGACCCAGCCGTCGGCCACGCGGTGGGCGGTGCTCGCGTCGATCAGGCGCGTCGGAACGTCCTCTGCCCAGGCGGCGGCCTCGCGGGCGGCATCGTCGGGCAGGCACAGGATCGCGACGTCGGCCGCGCGCAGCGCGGCGCGGCGTGCGGTCGGATCCTTGCGCGCGTCCTCGGAGAGCACCGACACGGCGAGGTCCGGGCGCGCCTCGAGGAGCTCGCGGATGCGCAGGCCGGTGGTGCCGACCGAGCCGTCGATGAAGATCCGGGCCGCCATCGGCTGCGAGGGTAGCGCCCGATCACAGGGGGTCAGGACGCGGGCGGCGTCGGGTCTCCCCGGACCCTAGCCAGGCTCGCCGCGGAAGAGGACGCGGGTCGGGAACGCGCGCTCGCTGGCGACGCGGACGGCGTCGCCGCGGGCGTGCGAGGCGGCGTGCTCGATGAAGCCCTGGGTCTGGTAGCGGCAGACGTCGGGGAACGAGGCCGGCACGTCGACCTCGATCACGAAGCGGAAGTCGGTGAAGCGGATCTGCCAGGCGGTGTCGCGGTAGATCTGGGGCCCGAGCAGGATCATCACCTCGCCGACCCGCTCGCCCCAGCGCGCGCGGTTGGCGGAGAGCTGCGCGTAGAGTCCCGCCGCCCGGAGCCGCTCGGCCGCGCGCCGGCCGCGCTCGACGAGGTACTCGAGCTCGCCGTTGCCCTCGTGGCGGAGCAGCAGCTCCGTGAGGCGGCCGTAGCTCGCGAGCGGGTACCACAGCGAGGGGAGGATCTTGGTCGCGGGATCGAGGAGCGCGAGGTCCTCCTTGTCGAGCGCCGCCTCGACGGTCTCCGGGGTCAGACGCCCCTCCGCGACCAGCCGCTGCACGTCCTCCACGACGCTCGAGATCGCGCTGCCCTTGACGGCTCCATCCACGCCGGGTCCCTCCGTGTCGCTCAGCCAGCGGCTCGTGATGCAAAGCGCGCCCGCCAGACGCCCGGCGGGAAGAAGGCGAGCCACTCGCAGGCCGCCGCCGCGAGCACCAGCAGCGAGCCGACCCCGACCCGGCCCAGGATCTCCGCCTCCGCCGGCCCTCCGCGTCCCTCATCGGAAGATCGAGGCGGAGGCTGAGGGCGTGGTCGTGGGGGGGCCGCCGGATCACCGCCGTCCCCGGGGCCCCGCCCGGGCCGCCGCCGGCGCGGAGGGCCCGATCGCGACGCGCCCGGGGTACGTTCCGGCCCCGGCGCCGGTCGCGTACCCTGTCGCCCCATGCCGATCCGAGACGAGGCCCGCCGCCACCTGGTTCCGCACTTCACGCGCAGCGCCGTCTGGCGCGCCGACGACCTGCCGGTGCTGGAGCGCGGCGCCGGCTGCTACGTCTGGGATTCCGATGGCGAGCGGTGGCTCGACGGCCTGTCGGGGCTGTTCTGCGTGAACCTCGGACACGGCCGCGCGGACCTGGCAGAGGCTGCCGCCGAGCAGATGCGGCGGCTCGCGTTCGCGACGAACTGGGGCTCCGCGCATCCGCCCGCGATCGAGGCCGCGCGCCGGATCGCCGCCGTCGCGCCGGGCGACCTCGACCACGTCTTCTTCGTGAACTCCGGCTCGGAGGCCGTCGAGTCCGCGCTCAAGCTCGCGCGCAACTACCACCTGGCGCGCGGCGAATCGTCGCGCACGAAGGTGATCGCACGCACCTGGTCGTATCACGGCACCACGCTGGGTGCGCTCGCGGTGACCGGGATCCCGGCGATGCGCGAGCCCTTCGCGCCCATGCTCTGGAACGGTGTCGTGCACGTGCCCAACACGCTGGACGCACCGCCGGGCGCGCTCGGCGCGCCCGCCCGCGATCTGCCCTGCGTGCGCGCGATCGAGGAGGCGATCCTGCGCGAGGGGCCGGAGACGGTCTCGCTGCTGATCGCGGAGCCGGTGCAGAACGGGCGCGGCGCGCTGGTGGCGCCACCCGGCTACTGGCAGGAGCTGCGGCGCCTGTGCGACGCCTACGGCGTGCTGCTCTGCGCCGACGAGGTGATCAACGCCTTCGGCCGCCTCGGGCACTGGTTCGGCAGCGAACGCGTGGGCGTGGTCCCCGACCTGATCACCTTCGCGAAGGGCGTGACCTCCGCCTACCAGCCGCTCGCGGGCGTGGTGGCGCGCCGGCCCGTGATCGAGACGATCTGGGACTCACCGGGCGGCTCGTTCGTACACGGCTCGACCTTCGGCGGGCATCCGGTCGCGACGGCGGTCGCGGTCGCGAATCTGCGCGCGCTCGACGAGGAGAAGGTCTTCGCGAACGTGCTCGCGAACGAGGCCTCCCTGCGTGCGCGACTCGAGGACGTCGCGGCGCGCCACCGTTGCGTGCGTGAGATCCGCGGCCAGGGCTACTTCTACGCCGTCGAGCTGATGGCCGACCGCGACAGCGGCCGCGACCTCGACGAGGCGCAGACCGCCGCGCTGCGCGGGGGCCTGCTGCTCCAGTACATCCGCGAGGCACGCATCCTGATCCGCCCCGACGACCGCGGCGCCACCTTCATGGCCGTCGCGCCGCCGCTGATCGCCGACCCTGCCGTGCTCGATGACCTGGCCGAGCGCATCGACCGCATCTGCGCGCGTGTCGACCGGTTCATCGCCAGCAGGACGTAGATGACGCATTCGACGGGCCGACATCGTGCGGGAACGATCTCGGGCCGGCACCCCGCGACCGATCTCCATGCCCCGCGACAACCCTTGCGAGGCGCGAGCCCCCGGCCGGCCGAGGGGCGGGAGATGCGCCGTCTGCCCGCTACGGGACTGCGTGGCGAGGCTGCTCGAGAATGAGGATCACCTTCGTCCTTCCGATTGCTTCCCTGGACGGCGGGATCCGGGTGGTCGCGACCTACGCCCGGGTCCTGCACGAGCGCGGCCACGAGCTGACCGTCGTCTCCCAGCCCGTGAAGGCGGAACCGGGCTGGAAGTCCACGATCAAGGCGATCCTCGGGCGGCCGCGGAAGCCAGAAGTGAGAGCCACGCCCCTGCTCGATTTCCTCGGGCCTCGCCACCGCATCCTGGAGCGCCGCCGCCCGGTGACCGCCGGGGACGTGCCCGATGCCGATGTCGTCGTGGCCACCTGGTGGCAGACCGCGGAATGGGTGGCGGAACTTCCCGCCGTCAAGGGACGGAAGTTCTATCTCTTGCAGGGATACGAGGTCTTCCCGCATCTTCCCGTCGAGCGGGTCGTTGCCACCTACCAGCTGCCCCTGCGAAAGATCGCCGTTTCGAACTACATCCGCCATGCGATCGCGACCCATCACGGAGCAACGGACATCGAGGTGGTGTCGAATGCCGTCGATCTCGAGCAGTTCGATGCCCCGCAGCGAAGACGCAACGCGGACTTCACGGTCGGCTTCCTCTACACCACCAAGAAGGTCAAGAACATCGTGCTGGCCATCGAGGCGATCCGCCTGGCCCGCGAACGGCTTCCCGGTCTGCGGGCGCTGGCCTTCGGCGCCATCCCGCCGGCAGCGGAATTGCCCCTGCCCGCCTGGGTCGGGTATCGCCAGGCCCCGCCACAAGAGGAGATTCCGAGGATCTACGCCTCCTGTGATGCCTGGCTCTTCACCTCCGAGAAGGAGGGGTTCGGGCTACCCATCCTCGAAGCGATGGCGTGCCGGACGCCCGTCCTCGCCACCCGCGCCGGGGCCGCGCCGGACCTGATCGACGGCAGCAACGGGGCTCTCCTGCCCGCTTCGGCCCCGGCCTTTGCAGACGAGATCCTTCGCTTCGCCGGTATGCCGGCCGAAACCTGGCAGGAGCTCTCGGAGGGAGCCAGGCGCACGGCGACGGCCCATTCCTGGGAGGCCTCGACCGAGCGTTTGCTCGCGATCCTCTCCCGCCGCGAGCCGGGCTCCGATGGGGTCATGGAGCCGGAGGGGACCTGCTCCTCGCGTTGAGCCCGCAGCCGATACCGATGCGCAGAGCCCCGGCCTCGTCCCATCGAACCCGCAGAAGGCCCATCATGCCCTTGTCTCCCCGGCGACCGGACCCCTCCGCCGACCGCCCCCTCGCGGATCACGACGCCGACCTCCGCGACGGCCGCGGACGCGGAGCGCCGGCCTGCGTTGCGCGACAGCGTCGTGCGATCGCGCGCTTCGACCGGATGCTCGCGCGACAGTGCCGAAAGCTGGAGGACGCTGCCCTGGCGCGGCCGACGCTGGTGGTTGCCCCGCATCCAGATGACGAAACGCTCGGTTGCGGCGGAACCATCGCACGCATTCGTGCCGCAGGCGCGCCGGTCATCGCCGTCGCGTGTACGGACGGTAGCCGCTCGCATCCACGCCTGATGCCGCCCGCGGAGCTGCGCGAGCGCCGCGCTGCCGAGTTCCTCGCCGCCTGCCAGCGTCTGGGCGTGGAGCCTCCCTGCGTCCACCTGCTCGGCCACGCAGACGGCTCCCTCGCGGCGCACGTCGACGAGGCCGCGCGCACGCTCGCCAGCCTGATCGCCGAGCACCGCATCGAGAGGATCCTGGTGCCGTTCCGCGGCGAGAGCGTCGCCGATCACCTCGCCGCCCGGGAGGCCGGCCTGCGCGCTCGCGAGATCGGAGCCCAGCGCACGGAGGTGCTCGAGTACCCGATCTGGTTCTGGAACGTCTGGCCCTTCGTGCAGCCCGAGGTCCACGGCGTCCGCTCGCGCTGGCGGGCGATGGTGCGAGCACGGCGCGCGCGGCGGCTCGCGCGTGACCTGGACATTGCCGTCGAGCTCGGCCGGCATCTGCAGTCGAAACGCGACGCCCTCGTCTGCCACCGGAGCCAGGTCACGCGCCTGGTCGACGATCCCCGCTGGATGACGCTGGCCGACGTCGCCGGCGGCGCGTGGCTCGAGCGCTGCCTCGGTCCGGCCGAGTACTTCGCGCGCGCCTGACACCACGGGGACGCGGTCGCTCGCCGGCGGAGGGGTGGCGCCGCGGGTTGCCGGGTCGTCGCGGCCCGCTGGCGGGAGGTACGACCAGGGGATCCGCTGCGCTCGGGCTCATCGGACCCCGGCACCGCTGGGCATCCCGCGGGTCGTGACACGAGCTCGGTACAGGACCGGATCCACGGCTGCCGCCATCGACGCCGGATCGAGGCGGACGCCCGTCGGTGCCAGGAATTCGGCGATGCGGGCCGCGGCCTCGCGCGGGCTTCGGAGGACGTCGCCGTGCCGGACGCGGAGCACGGGGAAGCGATCGCGCCGGGCGGGCTCGGCGAGCCAGGCGCGGATCCGCTCGACGTGGGCCTCGAGGGCGGCGGGATCGAGCTCGTCTCCGGCAAGCGGCGGCGTGC
This sequence comes from Deltaproteobacteria bacterium, assembly GCA_035063765.1. Taxonomy (NCBI): domain Bacteria; kingdom Pseudomonadati; phylum Myxococcota; class Myxococcia; species Deltaproteobacteria bacterium. The sequence continues at coordinate 582 of JAPSFT010000029.1, read as the reverse complement.
CGCGCGCCGCCGCTTGCCGCGCGAGCATCGCGCGCTGCGAGGCGTCGATCTCGCGCGCATCGCGCTCGGCGAAGAGCACGCGGTAGCGCTCGCTCTCCGGCAGCGAGGGCAAGAGCGCCGCGATCACCTTGACCGCGCGCCCGCGCGCGGCGCGGATCGCGCCGGGATCCTGCGGCAGGTGCTTCGCGCCCTGCCACTCGAGGTACCCCTTCGGATTGGACTCGTCGGGGGCGCGTCCGTCGTCGGCGAGCAGCGGGAGGCCGCCGGCCGCGAGCATCTGCATGAGCAGCGAGGTGCCCGCACGCGGCAGGCCCGAGACGACGACGATCGGCGGCGGGGCGCTCACGCGCCGTGGCGGGGGCGCCGCACGGCGGCGCCGTGGGAGACGACGCGGGGATGCGCCATGGCGGCAGGCTAGCGCGAGCATTGCGCGCGCCCCGCGGACGACGCTTCCCGGCAACGCTCTCAGAGGGTTGCCGGGAATTGATTTCCCGGGGCTGCAAAGACGCCTTCGGGGGCGACCAGCCAGTAGACGCGCGAAAGCCGCTTTGCGGCCAGCAGGCGGCTGATGTTGTGGGCCAG
>JAPSFT010000028.1 GCA_035063765.1 Deltaproteobacteria bacterium | reverse complement strand
GCCGCCGAAGCGATCCCCGCCGCCGCCGCCGTAGCCGCCGCCACCACCGCCGCCGAAGCGATCCCCGCCGCCGCCGCCGTAGCCGCCGCCACCACCGCCGCCGAAGCGATCCCCGCCGCCGTAGCCGCCGCCTCCGCCATGGGGCCGGTCACCCCGGTCCCCGAACGGGGGGCGGTCGGAGGGCCCGCGGTCGCCGCGGTCGCCAAACGGAGGTCGCTCGGGATGGCTCATGAGGGCGCGGACCTTATCCGACGGCGGTTTGGCCTGCAAGGTCCCGACGGTGCAGGGGATCAGGCCGCGCGCAGGAGCGGGAGCACCGCCGCGCCGAAGCGCGCGAGCGCCTCGCGCAGCTCTGGCTCGGGAAGGCCTCCCCGATCGAAGCGCACGAGCTGCACCTCGAGCCCGAGCCGCTCGCGGGCCGCCAGGATCGCCGCCGCGGCCTCGGCCGGGCTCCCGCCCGGGGCGGGGCCGGCGGCGCCGACCCGCGCCCGGTGCCCCGCGCGCGCGGCCCGGTCGCGATAGCGGCCGGCGAGCGGCTCCCAGTCGTCGGAAGGCTCGTGCAGCAGCAGCGGAAGCCCGAGCTCGCCCGCCAGGTCGGCCGCCTCCGCCGCAGCCCCGCCCCCGATCCAGAGCGGCGGGTGCGGCTGCTGCACCGGCCGCGGCTCCACGGTCACCCCTGCGAGCGCTGCGCGGAAGCGCCCCGACCAGGTGACCTCCGTCTCGCTCCACAGGCGGCGCAGCAGCGCGACCGACTCGCGGAGGCGCTCGCCGCTCTCGCCGTCGCTGCGCCCCGTGGCGATCCCGAGCTCGACGCGTCCGGCCGAGATCCCGTCGAGCGTCGCGAAGTCCTCGGCGACGCGGAGCGGGTCGAGGCCCTCGCCGAGGCAGAGCTCGGCGCCGAGGCGCAGCCGCGTCGTGCGCGCCGCGATCGCGGCCAGCACCACGGCCGGCGCCGACGCCGGGCCGTGCGGGCCGGCGAGCCAGAGCGAGTCGAAGCCGAGCTGCTCCGCGAGCGCCGCGCACCCGACGATCGCGCGCTGCCGCTCGCCCGCGCCCACGCGACCGCTGCCGCCAGGACCCGCAAGCGGATCGGCGGCCACGAGCATGCCGACCTCGAAGCCCACGACGGCTACGAGGCCGGCCCGCGAGGCGGCCGGCGCGCAGCGCGGCGGAGCCGAGCGGAGGTCATCGGCTAGTCGCGCTTCGGCCGGATCGCCTTCACGGTGTACATCCCGCCCCGGTACTCGAGGTCGAACTCGACGGTCTGCCCGGGCTCGATGCCCTCGAGGAGCTTCGGGTCGGCGACCGGGAAGCTCATCTTCATGGCCCCCATCAGGCCCGGGATCTCGCCGTGGTCGAGCGTGATCTCGCCGGCCGCCGCGTCGACGGCGACCACCGAGCCCTGGCCGGTGCCCGACTGGACGTCGGCGGCGCTGCAGGCGGCTGCCCCCAGCAGGCTCAGGACGAGCAGGACGGACGAGGCAACGGATCCGATCTTCATGCGGGTTCCCTCCGGGTGGCCTCTCGAGCCGGAAGCGAACGCCGCTTCCAGATCGCGAAGAGCGCAGGATAGACGAGCAGCTCGAGCGCGAACGAGGTGGTGAGGCCGCCTACCATGGGCGCCGCGATGCGCTTCATCACGTCCGCGCCCGTGCCGCTGCTCCAGAGCAGGGGCAGCAGGCCCGCCATCGTCGCGATCACGGTCATCGCCTTCGGGCGTAGCCGGCGCGCCGCCCCCTCGACGATCGACTCCTCGAGGTCGGCCATGTGGCGCATGCGCCCCGCCGCCTCGTGGTCGCGATGGGCGAGGGTCAGGTAGAGGAGCATCACGACGCCGGTCTCCGCGTCGAGGCCGGCCAGCGCGATGAGCCCCACCCAGACCGCGATCGAGAGGTTGTAGCCGAGCGCCCAGAGCAGCCAGATGGCGCCCACCAGCGAGAAGGGCACCGCCAGGAGCACCATGGCGGTCTCGACCGCCGAGCCCGTGTTCCCGTAGAGCAGCAGCGCGACCAGCAGGAGCGTGAGCGGCACCACGACGTAGAGCCGGTCGCGCGCGCGCTCCCAGGCCCGGAACTGGCCGGCCCACTCGAGGCGCACGCCGGGCGGGAGCTGCACCTGCTCGGCCACCGCACGCCGGGCGTCGGCAACGTAGTCCACGATCGGGCGCTCGCCGACGCTCACCTGCACGAGCCCTTCGAGCTGGCCCGCCTCGCTGCGCACCATGTCGGGGCCCGTGCGCACGGTGATGCCGGCGAGCTGGCCGAGCGGGACCTGCGCGCCGCCGGGGGTCGCGACCAGCACCCGCTCGAGCGCGGCCGGGTCCTCGCGGAAGGCGCGCGCGTAGCGCACCTGCACCGGGTAGCGCTCGCGACCCTCGATCGTGTAGGTGACGTTGGTGCCGCCGATCGCCACCTCGACGGCCTCGTTCACGTCACGCACGCGCAGCCCGACCCGCGCGATCGCGTCGCGGTCTGGCTCGACGTCGAGGTAGAAGCCGCCCGTGAGCCGCTCGGCGTAGGCGCTGCGCGTGCCCGGCACGCCGGCCAGGGCCTTCTCGACCGCGATGGAAGCCTCCTCGATCGTCGCGAGGTCCGGGCCGTAGACCTTGACCCCGAGCTGCGTGCGCACGCCGGTCGCGAGCATCTCGTTGCGGGTCTGGATCGGCATCCACCAGGTGTTGGGCATGCCGGGGTAGCGGAGCTTCGCGTCCATCTCCTGGACCAGCCGCTCGTAGGTCATGCCCGGCCGCCACTCCGACTCGGGCCGCAGCGTGACCACGGTCTCGACCATCGAGAGCGGGGCCGGGTCGGTCGGCGTGTCGGCGCGGCCGATCTTGCCGAAGACGCGCTCGACCTCGGGGAAGGTGCGCAGCTCGCGGTCCTGCATCTGGAGCACGCGCTGGGCCTCGGTGAGCGACATGCCCGGCGGCGCGGTCGGCATGTAGAGGATCGTGCCCTCGTTGAGCGGCGGCATGAACTCGGTGCCGAGCGCGAGGAAGACCGGCACGGTGGCGGCCACCAGCAGCGCCGCGCCCGCCACCACGAGCCCGCGCCGGCGCACGACCCAGCGCACCACCGGGACGTAGGCGTGCACCATCGCGCGGCTCAGCGGGTTCTCGTCCTCGCGGCGGATGCGGCCGCGGATCGCGAGCGCCGCGAGCGCCGGCGTGAGCGTCACCGAGAGCGCCGCGGCGAAGCCCATCGCATAGGTCTTGGTGAAGGCGAGCGGCTTGAAGAGCCGCCCGGCGGTGTCGGTGAGCGCGAAGATCGGCAGGAAGGAGACGGTGATCACGAGCAGCGCGAAGAAGACGCTCGGCCCCACCTCCTGCATCGCGCGCACGATCACCTCGCGGCGCGGCGGGCGGCTGGCTGCGGGCTCGTGCTCCCAGGCCTCGAGCCGCTTGTGCGCGTTCTCGACGAGGATGATCGAGGCGTCCACCATCGCCCCGATCGCCACCGCGATCCCGCCGAGCGACATGATGTTCGCGGTCATGCCCTGCTGCCGGATCGCCACGAAGGAGATCGCGACGCCGACCGGGATGGTCAGGATCGGCACCAGCGCGCTGCGCGCGTGGAGCAGGAACAGGAAGACCACCGCCGAGACGATCAGGAGCTCCTCGACGAGGGCCCGGCGCAGGGTGTCGACCGAGGCCAGGATCAGCTCGGAGCGGTCGTAGACGGGCACGACCTCGACGCCCTCGGGCAGGGTCTCGGCGAGCTCGGCGAGGCGCTCCTTCACGGCGGCGATCACCGCCAGCGCGTCGCCGCCGTAGCGCATCACGACGATCCCGCCGACGACCTCGCCCTCGCCGTCGAGGTCCGCGACGCCGCGGCGCATGTCGGGTCCGAGCGCCACCGTGGCGACGTCGTCCACCGTGATCGGCGTCCCCTCGCCCGCCCGCAGCACGGCGCGGCGCAGGTCGCCGGCGTCGCGCAGGTAGCCGCGCCCGCGCACCACGTACTCGTGGCCGGCCAGCTCGAGGACGCGCCCGCCCGCGTCCTCGTTCGAGGCCTGCACCGCCTCGACCACCTCGGCGAGCGTCACCCCGAGCGCCGCCAGCCGGTTCGGGTCGACGTCCACCTGGTACTGGCGCACCCAGCCGCCGAGCGAGGCCACCTCGGCGACGCCCGGGACGCTCGCCAGCGCGTAGCGGAGCGTCCAGTCCTGGAGCGAGCGCAGCGCCGCGAGATCGTGGCGGCCGCTGCGGTCCACGAGCGCGTACTCGAAGACCCAGCCGACCCCCGTGGCGTCGGGGCCGATCACGGGGGTCACGCCGTCGGGGAGGCGGTCCTCGACGCCGGCCATGTACTCGAGCACCCGGCTGCGCGCCCAGTAGAGGTCGGTGCCGTCGTCGAAGATCGCATGGACGAAGGAGAGGCCGAAGAAGGACTGCCCGCGCACCGCGCGCACGCCGGGGGCCGCCAGGAGCTGCGACGAGATCGGGTAGGTGAGCTGGTCCTCGACGAGCTGGGCGCTGCGGCCCGGCCACTCCGTGTAGACGATCACCTGCACGTCGGAGAGGTCCGGGATCGCGTCGAGGGGGATCTGGCGCAGCGACCAGATGCCAGAGGCGGCGCTGGCCGCGACGAGCAGGGCCGTGAGCCCCGGATGGCGGGCGCAGGCGGCGATCAGCCACGCGATCGGGCCGCGCGGCGCGGGGGCGGCGGGCGCGTCCATCACCACGCCTCCAGCGCCGCGCGCAGCCGGCTCTCGCCGGCGACCAGGAAGGTGCCCGCGGTGACGACGCGGGCGCCCTCTGCGAGCCCGGAGAGGATCTCGATGCGACCCTCGCTCGCGACCCCGATCTCCACCGGCTGCGGGCGCAGCCGCCCCTCGCCGAGGTCGAGGAACACGAAGCTGCGCTCGCCGGTGCGCAGCACCGCCGTGTCGGGCACGGTGAGGCGCGCGCCGAGGGGCCGCCGCAGGAACACGTCGGCGTACATCTCCGGCCGCAGCACCAGGTCCGGGTTGGCCAGCTCGACGCGCACCCGCGCCGTGCGCCGCTCCTCCTGGAGGCGCGGGTAGACGTAGGCGACGGTCGCCCCGAAGCGACGCCCGGGCGCGTAGGGCAGCTCGACCTCGGCGGGCTGGCCGGGCGCCACGAGCCCGAGCTCGGCCTCGTAGATCTCGGCGTCGATCCAGATCCGGTCGAGCGGCGCGATGCGGTAGACGCGCTGGCCCGCCTCGACGGGGCTCCCGGCCACGATCGCCTTCTCGACCACGTAGCCCGCGATCGGCGCGCGCACGGGCAGGTACTCCTGCGGCGTCCCGCGCCGGGCGATCGCCTCCACCTCCTCCGGGGCGAAGCCCCAGAGCTCGAGCCGGCGCGCCCCGGCGCGCGCCAGCGCGTCGGCGCGCGCGGGTGCGCTGCTCCCGTGTGCCGCGCGCTGGCTGCGCAGCGCGGCCAGGTACTCGCGCTGGGCGGCGTAGGCCTCGGGCGCGTAGAAGGTGAAGAGCACCTGGCCCCGCTCGACGCGGGCGCCGAGCGCGTCGGCCTCCACCTCGCCGACGAAGCCGCCGACCCGCACCGTGACGTCCCGCAGCGTCGTCTCGTCGAGCACGACGCGGCCGAAGGCGCGCACCGACACGCTGAGCTCCTCGCGGCGGGCGGGCTCGCTCGCGATGCCGAGCTGGCGGAGGCGGGATGCGTCGAAGCGGAACTCGCCGGGGGCGCCCTCGGACGCCCCGCTCGGCCGGGGTGCCGCGCCGTGGACGTGACCGGCGCCCGCCGCGGCCGCGCCGGGCGGTGCGGAGGAGCCGGGCGGTGCCGCCGGCGCCGCCCCGGTCGCGGCGAGCCGCACCCCGGGCGTGCCGACCGTCAGCGAGCCCTCCGCGGCGAGCGCGTCGCCGTCCGGGCGCGTCGCGCGCACCTCGACCAGCCAGGTGCCGCCCATCTCGAGCGCGAAGCGGGCGCGCCAGCGCCCCGGGCCGGTGTCCTCCACGCGCGCGGCGCCGCCCATCGCGGGCATCGCGCCCATCGCGTGCATGTGGACCTTCACCGACACCGTGGCGTCGTCGGCGGGGCGGCCCCCGGCGTCGCGCAGGACGAGCTCCATCTCGTTCTCCCCGACGCGCAGGGAGGCCGGCGTGACCGAGGCCTCGAGGCGCAGCCCCCCGCCTGCGACGACCGCGGGCTCCGAGCCCCGGCCGCCGCAGGCCGCGAGCAGGATCACGAAGCTGGTGACGAGCCGGCGTCGCGTGGCGTCACTCATGATGGCTGCCTCCCTCGTGCGGGGTCTCTCCTCCCGGCTCCTCGCCCGGAGTCCGGCCGAGCGCCGCGGCCAGCTCGGCCGCGCGGCGGCTCGTCTCGGCCAGCGCCTCGTCGCTCGCGAGCGTGCCCTTGCGCAGCGCGCGCTCCGCCTCGATCACGTCCGCGAAGTCGACGCGCCCCGCCTCGTAGCCGGCGCGCGCGGCGCCGAGCTGGTCGCGCGCGGCCGGGAGCATGCGGTCGCGCACGAGCTCGAGCAGGTGGCGGGCCTCGGCGAGCCGCTCTCGGGCGGTCGCGACCTCGGTCGCGATCTCGTCCTGCATCCGCTCCCGCTCGCTGCGGGCCGCGCCGAGCTCCGCCCGTGCCTGCTCGAGCGCCGCGCGCCGGCGGGCGAGCTGGAAGGGCAGGTTCAGCTCGAAGCCGACCATCGGCTGCATGTCACCGGCCTCCCAGAAGCGGTCGTAGACCGCCAGGACCCGGACGTCCGGGAAGTAGGCGAGCTGCGCGAGGTCTGCGCCGGCCTCGCGGGCGCGGACGCGGGCGTCCGCCGCCTGCAGCTCGGGGCGCTCGGCCGGCGCGGGCCCGGTCCCGGCGCCCGGGTCCGCCACGGTCACCGGCACGAGCTCGTCGGGCGGCGGCGGGAGCGGGCTCCCGCCCGGCGCGTGGAGCAGGAGCGCGAGCTGCTGCTCGGTGATCCGGCGCGCCGAGGCGAGCGACACCTCCTGGTGCAGGAGCTCGGTCTCCTCGACCTCGGCGCGCAGGGGATCCTGCTGCTCGGCGCTGCCGCTCTCGTAGCGCGCGGTCGCGACCTCGCGCAGCTCGTGCACGAGCGCGAGGTGCTCGCCGTTGATCCGCGCGGCCTGGGTGACCAGCCAGTAGTCGTCGTAGAGCGCGGAGGCCATCGCGGCCAGGCGCAGGCGCACGGCCTGGTAGTCGCGGGCGGCGGCCTCGGCCTCGGCGAGCGCGGCCGTGCCGCGCAGCGCGCGCTTGCCGGGGAAGGGGAAGGCCTGCGAGAGCTCGAAGCGCTGGCCGACCTGGGGCGCCTCGTCCGAGGTGAAGGTCCTGGGCCCGAGCCCGTAGGAGAACATCGGGTCCTCGAGCGCCGTCTCCTGCGGGTAGCGCGCGAGCGCGGCACGCCAGGCGTAGCGCGCGGCGGCGATCGTCGGGTTGCGGCGCAGCACCTCCTCCACGAGGGCACTGCGCTCGAGGACGGCGGCCCCCTCGAAGGGAGCCTCAGCCGGAGGCGGGACGGCCTCGAGCGCATCGAGCTCGCGGTCGAGCCGGTGGACGGCGGCGCCGCCGGCGCCGAAGCAGCCGGGCAGCGCCGCGAGCGCCAGGACGGCGCAGCGGAATGTCGAGAGCATCGGACTCCTCGCTCGTCGGGCGGCGCGAAGGGCCGGCGTGCCAGCGCCGGGGCGCACCGCGGGATCCGTCGATCCGGACGCGAGCGGGGATCAGAGGTGCAGGACGACCGAGAGCTCGAGTGGCGAGACGCGCGGCTTCGGATCACAGCCCGGGCAGGGCGGGCGCGCGGAGCCCGGGCCGGGGCCGCTGGCGAGCGCCGGCCCCGGGAGGAGGGCGCCGAGGTCGGAGGCGTGATGGCTCGTGGCCGGGACCGTGGTGGCGTCGCAGCAGGCCAGAGGGAGGAGCGACGGGCAGGAGGGCGGGGGCGCCTCGGCGCGATCCTGCGCGGCCCCGCAGCAGGCGTGATCGCGGGCCGCCGCCTGCGCCGCCGCCACGCCTCCGAGGAGGCTCGCGAGCCCGACCGCCAGCAGCCACGCCACCGCGATGCGGCGCAGGCGCTGGCCTCTCGGGTCGGCTCGGGTCATGGCGTCCCCATCATCGGCGGGCGGCCGTCCCTGGTCAAGCGGCTCGGATCCGCACCCGCTGCAGCCGCAACGCGTTTGCGATCACCGAGACCGAGGAGAGGCTCATCGCGGCGGCGGCCAGCATCGGGGAGAGCAGCAGGCCGGTGAAGGGGTAGAGGACGCCGGCGGCGATCGGGACGCCGAGCGCGTTGTAGGCGAAGGCGAAGAACAGGTTCTGGCGGACGTTCCGCATCGTCGCGCGGGAGAGCGCGCGGGCGCGGGCGATCCCGCGCAGGTCGCCCCTGACGAGCGTGACGCCGGCGCTCTCCATCGCGACGTCGGTGCCGGTCCCCATGGCGATCCCGACGTCGGCCTGGGCGAGCGCCGGGGCGTCGTTCACCCCGTCGCCCGCCATCGCGACGACCCGGCCCTGCGCCTGGAGGCGCTGGACCGCGGCCGCCTTCCGGTCGGGGAGCACGCCGGCCTCGACCTCGTCGAGGCCGAGCCGGCGGGCCACGGCCTCGGCGGTCGTGCGGTTGTCGCCCGTGAGCATCACGATCCGGAGGCCTTCGCGGTGGAGCTCCTCGATCGCCTCGGGCGTGGTCTGCTTGATCGGATCGGCGACCGAGACGAGGCCCGCGGCGCGGCCGTCGAGCGCGACGAACAGGACGGTCTGGCCCCCGGCGCGCAGCGCGTCCGCGCGGGCGGCGAGGCCGCGCAAGCCCTCTGGGTCATCGCCGCGCAAGCCCTCTGGATCCTCAGGCAGCGGGCCGACGCCGATCTCGGCGAGCAGCGCCGCGTTGCCGAGCGCGACGGGCCGGCCGCCGACGCGGCCCAGCACGCCCTTGCCCGTGCGCGACTCGAACGCGTCGGCGGCGGCCGGCCGCACGCCGCGGGCCTCGGCGCCCGCCAGGATCGCGGCGGCCAGCGGGTGCTCGCTGCCCCGCTCGAGCCCGGCCGCCGCGGCGAGCAACTCGGCCTCGCCCACGCTGCCGAGGGGCTCGACGGCCACGAGCTGCGGGCGCCCCGCGGTGAGCGTGCCGGTCTTGTCCACGACCAGCGTGTCCACCTCGCGCAGCCGCTCGATCGCCTCGGCGTTGCGGAAGAGCACGCCGGCCGTCGCGCCGCGGCCCGCCGCGACCATGATCGACATCGGCGTCGCGAGCCCGAGCGCGCACGGGCAGGCGATGATCAGTACGGCCACGGCGTTCACGAGCGCGTGCGCGAGGCGCGGCTCGGGGCCGAAGAGCGCCCACACCGCGAAGGTGACGGCGGCCACCGCCACCACCGCGGGCACGAACCACGCCGCCACCTGGTCGGCCAGGCCCTGGATCGGCGCGCGGCTGCGCTGCGCCTCGGCCACCATCTGGACGATCCGGGCCAGCAGCGTCTCCGCGCCGACGCGCTCGGCGCGCAGCACGAAGCTCCCGGTCTGGTTCACGGTGCCCCCCGAGACCGGCGCCCCCGGCGCCTTCTCGACCGGGATCGGCTCGCCCGTCAGCATCGACTCGTCGACCGCGCTGTGGCCCTCCTCGACGACCCCGTCCACCGGCACCTTCTCGCCGGGCCGCACGCGCAGGCGGTCGCCCGGGTGGACGGCGTCGAGCGGGACGTCCTCCTCGCTGCCGTCGGGCCGCAGGCGGCGGGCGGTCTTCGGCGCGAGCCCGAGCAGCGCCCGAATGGCGGCGCCCGTGCGGCTGCGCGCACGCAGCTCGAGCACCTGCCCGAGCAGGACCAGCGTCACGATCACCGCCGCCGCCTCGAAGTAGAGCGGCAGCCGGCCGTGGGCGTCGCGGAACGAGGCCGGGAACCAGCCCGGCGCCAGCAGGGCCGCCACGCTGGAGGCCCAGGCGGCGCCGGTCCCGAGCGCGATGAGCGTGAACATGTTGAGGCGCGTGCGCAGCGAGGCCCAGGCGCGCGCGAAGAAGGGCGCGCCGCCCCACAGCACGACGGGGGTCGCGAGGGCGAGCTGGAGCCAGGCGAGGGCGGGGCTGGCGAGCGCGTGCGAGAGGCCCGGGATCATCTCCCCCATCGCCAGCGCGAAGACCGGCAGGGTCAGGAGGGCGCTCACGCGCAGGCGCCGGCGCAGGTCGCGCAGCTCCTCGCTGTCTCCCTCGTCCTCGAGGCTCGGCGCGAGCGGCTCGAGCGCCATCCCGCACAGGGGGCAGTCCCCGGGCGCGTCGCGCACGACCTCGGGGTGCATCGGGCAGGTGAAGCGCCGGCCCGGCGCCGGCGCCGCGGCGGGCGGGGCCTCGCTGACCGGCGCGAGCCAGCGCTCGGGGTCGGCCACGAACTTCTCGCGGCAGCGCGGGTTGCAGAAGCGGTAGACCCGGCCCGCGTGCTCGGCGCCGAGCGGGGCGTCCGCCGCCACCTCCATGCCGCACACCGGGTCGCGCACGGCTAGCGTGCCTCCAGCGCCCCGAAGCGGGCGAAGACCTCGAGCAGCTCGTCCATCTTCTTCTTGCGCTCGCGCGCGCTGCCGCCGGCGAAGGCGCCGGCCACGCAGGTCTCGACGTGGCCCGCGAGCACCAGCTTGCCCACCCCGTCGAGCGCCGCGCGCACCGCCGCCACCTGGAGGAGCACGTCCACGCAGTAGCGGTCCTCGTCCACCATGCGCTGGATGCCGGCCACCTGGCCGGCGATCCGGCGCAGGCGCTGCTCGACCTGGGTGCGGAGCGCGGGCTTCACGGCTCTCCCTCCTCGGGAGGCCCGGACGATATACCCCTACCGGGTAGTGGTCAAGGCTGGACCAGGTAGAAGGCGTTCACCGGGTGGCCGAGGTCGAGGCTCGCGAGGCGCGTGAAGCCCGCCTCGCGCACGATCCGCTCGAGCAGGCCCGCGTGCAGGCCGAGCGTGCCGAGCCCGGCGCCGCCCGGCTCCGAGAGCGCCGAGGACATGCAGCTCAGCACCGAGGTGCCGTACATCATCGCCGCCATCGGGTTCTTCTCGACGTTGCGCTCGTAGCTCTCGTGGGCCTTGATGTCGGCGATCAGCCACAGGCCGTCGTCGGCGAGCGCGCGCCGGATGCGGCGGGCCATCCCGGCCGGGTCGGTCATGTCGTGCAGGCAGTCGAAGGTGGTGAGGAAGCGGAACGAGCCGTCCTCGGGCAGCGGGTCGACGAGGGCGTCGTGGAAGCGCGCGTTGGCGAGGCCGGCGGCGCGGCGGTTCGACTCGGCGCGCCCCAGCGCGTGCTGCGAGATGTCGTAGCCGTGGAACTCCGAGCGCGGGAAGGCCCGCGCCAGCTCGAGCACGGCGACGCCGGCGCCGCAGCCCACGTCGGCGGCGCGCGCGCCCTGCTCGAGGAGGGCCTGGGCGCCGGGGACGCGCGGCAGCGCGAAGGGCACGAGCAGCGCGCGGAACCAGGGGGCCAGGCCGCGCTCGATGCCGGCGGCGCCCTCGGGCCCGAAGGCGTCGTAGGGCAGGCCGACACCGGTGCGGAACGCCTCCGGAAGGCGCTCGGCCACCGCCATCAGCGCGGGGAGCTGCGCGAAGAAGCCGATCCCGCAGGCCGGGTGCGCCTCGTTCGCGAGCACCGCCTCGCCCTCCGCCGGGAGCTCGAAGCGGCCCTCGCCGTGGTAGCGGAGGAGGCCCGCCGCCCCCTGCTGCTGGAGCCACTCGCGCAGCCAGCGCTCGTGCAGCCCCGTGCGCGCGGCGAGCGCGGAAGCGTCGAGCGCGCCGGCGCCGGCGAGCGCGCGATACAGCCCGAGGTGGTCGCCGAGGTACACCATCGCGGAGGTCATGGCGCCCTCGAGGTGGCCGAAGAGGCGCTTCGCGTAGGCCTTGAGGGCGTCGGGGTCGAGCGGTCGCGGGGTGGTCATCGGGGGCCTCCGTCGGGAGCGGCATGATCGCCTCCCGGACGGGCCGCGCACAAGGGCGCGACGCGCGCCCGCGCCGGTAGACTGCCGCCCGTGCTCGAGCCCCGGATCGCCTCCGACTCCGAGTCGCCGCCGACCGAGACGCTCTCGGCGGCCGAGCAGCGGGTCGACCGCCTGCGCCGCTCGGCGGGGCTCTTCGCGGGCCCGCTGCTCTTCGCGGCGCTGCTGCTCTTCCCGCTGCCGCTGCCGGATCCGGCGGCCGGGCGGCTCGCCGCCGTGCTCGGCCTCGTGCTCGTCTGGTGGATGACCGAGGCGGTGCCGATCCCGGTCACCTCGCTGCTCGGGCCCGCGCTCGCGGTCGTGCTCGGGATCGGGAGCGCCGCCGAGACCTTCGCGCCCTTCGGCGACCCGATCGTGTTCCTCTTCCTCGGCAGCTTCCTGCTCGCCGAGGCGATGGCCGCGAGCGGCCTCGACCGCCGGATCGCGCTCGCCGTGCTCGCGCGCCCCGCCGTCGCCGCCTCGCCGACGCGCATCCTGGTCGCCTTCGGCGTGCTCACCGCGGGCATCTCGGGCTGGCTCAACAACACGGCCACGACGGCGATCGTGTTCCCGATCGCGCTCTCGGTGCTCGCCGCCCTGGCCCGCGCGAAGGGCCCCGGCACCGATCCGCGCCGGCTGCGCTGGGGCACCGCGCTGATGCTGACCGTCGGCTATGCCGCGTCGATCGGGGGCATGGCGACCCCCGTCGGAACGGCCCCCAACATGATCACGCTGGGCCAGCTCGAGGCGCTCGCGGGCGTGCGCATCCCGTTCTTCCACTTCCTGGTGGTCGGGACGCCGGTGGCGCTCGTGATGCTGGCCCTGCTCCTCGGCTGGCTGCGCTTCGCGCTGCCGCCCGACGTCCCGCCGCCCGCCCGCACCGCCCTCCTGGAAGGGGACGCCTCCCGGGCCGGCCCGCTCTCGCGCCGCGAGCGCAACGTGCTCGCGGTCTTCGCGCTCACGGTCGCGGCCTGGGTCGCGCCGGGGCTGCTCGCGGTCGTGCTCGGGCCCGAGGCGCCGCTCGTCGCGCGGCTCGACGCGCTCCTGCCCGAGCCCGTCGTGGCGGTGCTCGGCGCGGGGCTCCTCTTCGTGCTGCCGGTGGACTGGGCGGCCCGGCGCTTCACGCTCGAGTGGCACGAGGCGGCCCGCATCGACTGGGGCACGCTGCTCCTCTTCGGCGGCGGGCTCGCGCTCGGCGGTGCGATGTTCCGGACGGGGCTCGCGGAGGCCCTCGGCGCGGGACTCGTGGCGTGGACGGGCAGCCACTCGCTGCCGGCGCTCACCTTCCTCTTCGCGTGGGTGGCGCTGCTCCTGACCGAGACCACGTCGAACACCGCGACCGCGACCATGCTCGCCCCGCTCGTGATCGCCTCGGCGCAGGCCGCCGGCGTGTCGCCGGTGCCGCCCGCGCTCGCCGTCGCGCTGATGTCGAGCATGGGCTTCATGCTGCCCGTCTCGACGCCGCCCAACGCGATCGTCTACGGCTCGGGCTGCATCCCGATCCTCGCGATGGCGCGCAACGGCCTCGTGCTCGACCTCGCGAGCGCGCTGCTCGTGCCGGCGATGGTGCTGGCCTCGTGCCGGCTGCTCGGCTTCGATTGAGGGCCCGCCGCGCGCCGCTCGCCGCGCGCCCGCCCGCCGCTCGCCGCGCGCCCGCCCGCCGCGCGCCGCCCGCCGCGCGCTAGAGGAAGCGCCCGCGAAGCTCCGGGGTCGGCACGAGGCACTCCGCGCGCCGGCCGAACCAGCGATCGCGGTGGCGCGCGACCCGGTCGTATAGGGCGTCGCGAAGCGGCCGCGGGATCCGCAGCAGGGCCGGCGCGAGCCAGCGCCAGGGCGCGCGCAGGCCGGCGGCGAGGCGCAGCACCGCCGTGCTGCGCTGGTGGGCGCCGTCGCCGTCCACGAGCACGAGGGTGTCGAGCGCGCCGGGATCGAGCCCGTGGCGCGCGAGCAGCGCGCGCCCGAGCGGGGACTCGAGCGGCGCGAAGCGCAGGCGCGCGGCGGGGTCGCGCGCGATCGCGAAGCGCACGGCGCCCGTGCACAGGTTGCAGACGCCGTCGAAGAGCACGATCGGGTGCTCGCGCAGGTCGGCGGGGAGGGCGGCCGGCGGCGCGCCCATCGCCTCAGCAGGCCTCGGGCTTGAGGGCCGAGCGCTCGCGCAGCCGCTCGATCGCCTCGCGGGTCTCGGCACGCTCGTCCGCCAGGTAGCGCGCGACGGCGTCGCGCAGGCGCCCGTCGGCGAGCCAGTGGGCGCTGCGCGTCGGCTGCGCGTCGAAGCCGCGCACCTGCTTGTAGGGGCCGCCGGCGCCGGGCTCGAAGCGCGCGAGGCCCTCGCGCAGGCAGTGCTCGATGCCCGCGTAGTAGCAGACCGCGAAGTGCAGGTGCTTCACGTAGTCGTCGGCGCCCCAGTAGCGGCCGTAGAGCGCATCGCCCTTCTGCACGTTGAAGGCGCCCGCCACCGGCACGCCGTCGCGCAGCGCCATCACGAAGCACAGCCGCTCGCGGAAGCGCTCGCGCACGAGCTCGAAGAAGCGCGGGTTCAGGTAGCGGCGCCCCCACGGGTTGGTGTCGACCGTGGCCCGGTAGAAGCGCCACATCGGGGCGAACCAGGCGTCGGGGATGGCGGCGCCGCTGCGGGTCTCGATCGTGAGCCCCGCCTCGGCGACGGCGCGCAGCTCGCGCCGGACCTCCTTGCGGCGCTTGTGGCGCAGCCCGCCGAGGTAGTCCTCGAAGCAGCTCCAGTCGCGGCGCAGCCAGTGGTACTGGAGGCCCAGGCGGGGCAGCCAGCCGGCGGCGACGAGGGCCGCGAGCTCGTCCTCGCGGCAGAAGTTCACGTGGGCGCCCGAGAGGCCGTTGCTCTCGCCGAGCTCGCGCAGCGCCGCGGCGAGCCGCGCCAGCCACGCGCCGCGATCGGCGCCCGCCGCGACGAGCAGGCGCGCGCCGCTGACCGGCGTGAACGGGACGCCCACCAGCAGCTTCGGGTAGTAGCGGATGCCCGCGCGCTCGGCGGCATCGGCCCAGCCGTGGTCGAAGACGAACTCGCCCTCGCTGTGCGCCTTCAGGTAGAGCGGGCAGGCCGCGACGAGCCGCCCGCCCGCGCGTGCCACGAGCGGGCGCGGCAGCCAGCCGGCCTCCGCCCCGACGGCGCCCGACTCCTCGAGCGAGGCCAGCCACTCCCATTCGAGGAACGGCGAATCCCCGCCGACCAGCGCGTTCCACTCCTCGCGCGCGATCGCGCGCACACCCTCGGCCAGCTCGATCTCCGCCACGCGCGGAGGCTAGCAACGCGCGGAGTAGCAAGGACGCGAAGCCACGCGCAGGGTCGGCGCCATGCAAGCGGAGCAGCCGGCCTTGCGGCTGCGGAGCGCGCAGCGAGCCGAAGGCGAGCGAAGCCATCAGGACGCCTGCGAGGCTTGGCAAGTTCATCGGATCGACGGCCTCGAAGGCCGTCGATCCGATCCCCCCGCGAACCCTTGCCTTCCCGACCAGGCCGCGCCCGCGCCCCCCGTGCCCCGCTATCCTGCTCCCATGCCCGAAGCCCCGAAGGGCCCCGCAGGGCCGGCCGACACCCCGCTCCGCGAGCGCGAGGTGGCGACGCGCACGCGGCCGAAGCTCGAGCGGCCCGCGCGCTTCAAGGTGCTGCTCTTCAACGACGACTACACGCCGATGGAGTTCGTCGTGAACCTGCTCGAGCAGGTGTTCCGCAAGAGCCCGGCGGAGGCGACCCAGCTCATGCTGACGATCCACCGCTCCGGGATGGGCGTCGCGGGGGTCTACGTGCTCGAGGTGGCCGAGACCAAGGTGGCGATGGTGCACCAGCTCGCCGAGGAGCGCGGCTTCCCGCTGCGCGCCGGGGTCGAGAAGGAGTAGCGGACCGGTGAGCGCGATGGGACGCGAGCTCCAGCTCACGCTGCAGGCGGCCTACCGCGAGGCGCTCGCGCGCCGCCACGCGGACCTCACGGTCGAGCACCTGCTCTACGCCCTGCTGCACGACACGCGCGGGGTCGAGGTGCTGCGCCACTGCGGCGCCGACGTGCCGGCCCTGAAGCGCGCCCTCCAGCGCTTCTTCGACGAGGAGCTCGAGACCCTGCCCGAGGGCGAGGAGGGCACGCGCCAGACGCTCGCCTTCCACCGCGTCCTGCAGCACGCGCTGCACCACGCCGAGAGCGCCGAGAAGGACGAGATCGAGGCCGGCGACCTGCTGGCGGCGATCTTCCAGGAGCCCGATTCCCATGCGGTGGCCCTGCTGCGCCAGCAGTCGGTCTCGCGGATCGACGTGCTCCGCTACATCTCGCACGGGATCTCGAAGCTCGGCGCCGGCGGCGGGCCCGGCTATCCGCGCGCGGAGGCGCCGGAGGGCGGGGGCGCCGCGACACCGGCGGGCCGGCCCGGCGGCAGCGGCGACGAGCTCGAGATGCCGGACGACCCGCTCGCGGCCTTCGCGACGAACCTCTCGGAGCGCGCGGCGGCGGGGCGGCTCGACCCGCTCGTGGGCCGCGAGGCGGAGCTCGAGCGCGCGATCCACGTGCTCGCGCGGCGCCGCAAGAACAACCCGATCTTCGTCGGCGAGACCGGCGTCGGGAAGACCGCGATCGCGGAGGGCCTGGCCCAGCGCATCCAGGAAGGCCAGGTGCCCGAGGACCTGCGCGGCGCCGAGGTCTTCTCGCTCGACCTCGGCGCGCTGCTCGCCGGGACGCGCTATCGCGGCGACTTCGAGGCTCGCTTCAAGGCGCTCGTGCACGCGCTCCAGCAGCGCCCGAAGCCGATCCTCTTCATCGACGAGATCCACACGATCCTCGGCGCGGGCGCCGCGTCGGGCGGGACCGTCGACGCCTCGAACCTGCTCAAGCCCCTGCTCGCGGCCGGCGAGCTGCGCTGCATGGGCTCCACCACCTACCGCGAGTACCGCCACTTCGACCGCGACCGCGCGCTCGCCCGGCGCTTCCAGCGCATCGACGTGACGGAGCCCTCGATCCCCGACGCGATCCGGATCCTCCAGGGCCTCGCGCCGCGCTACGAGGAGCACCACGGGGTGCGCTACACGGCCGGCGCCCTGCGCGCCGCCGTCGAGCTCTCGGCCCGGCATCTGAACGACCACTTCCTGCCCGACAAGGCCATCGACGTGATGGACGAGGCGGGCGCGGCGGTGCGGCTGCGCAAGCGGCCGAAGGCCGCGCGCAGCGAGCCGAAGGCGAGCGAAGTCCATCAGGACCCCGTCGCCAGGCGCACGGTCGGCGTGCGCGACGTCGAGCAGGTGATCGCGCGGATCGCCCGCATCCCGCTGGCGCGCGCGGCCGCGAGCGACCGGGCGCGGCTCGCGAATCTCGAGGCGGACCTGCGCAAGGTCGTCTTCGCCCAGGACGAGGCGGTGGCGACGGTGGCGCGCGCCGTGCGCCGCGCGCACGCGGGCCTCTCGGGCCGGACCCGCCCGATCGGCTCGTTCCTGTTCATGGGCCCGACCGGGGTCGGCAAGACGGAGCTCGCCAAGCAGCTCGCGCACACGCTCGGGGTGCCCTTCCTGCGCTTCGACATGAGCGAGTACATGGAGAAGCACGCCGTCGCGCGCCTGATCGGCGCGCCGCCCGGCTACGTCGGCTACGACGAGGGCGGCCAGCTCGTCGAGCGGATCCGCAAGCACCCCTACGCCGTGCTGCTCCTCGACGAGATCGAGAAGGCCCACCCGGACCTCTTCGACATCCTGCTCCAGGTGATGGACCACGCGACGCTCACCGACAACCACGGCCGCGAGGCCGACTTCCGCCACGTGACGCTGATCATGACCTCGAACGTGGGCGCCCGGGAGATCCAGGCGCGCGCGATCGGCTTCGGCGGCGAGAAGCGCGGCGACGGGCGCAAGGACCTCGAGCGCCTGTTCAGCCCCGAGTTCCGCAACCGCCTCGACGAGGTCGTGAGCTTCCGCGCGCTCGACCCGGCGGTGATGGTGCGCGTCGTCGACAAGTTCGTGGCCGAGCTCTCGGCGCAGCTCCTCGAGAAGAGGGTGCGCATCGAGCTCGGCGCCGACGCGCGCGCCTGGCTCGCGGAGAAGGGCTACGACCCCGACTTCGGGGCGCGCCCGATGGCGCGCGTCGTCGAGCGCGAGCTCAAGGACCCGATCGCCGAGGCGGTGCTCTTCGGGCCGCTCGCGCGCGGCGGCACGGCGCGCGTGTCGCTCGGCCCCGGCGGCGCGCTCGCCTTCGCCTTCGAGGGCCGGGGTGCGGCGCCGGCCGGCGGCGCCGACACCGACCCCGACGAGGACGAGGCGCCGGGCCCGGCGTGATCGGGCCGCCGGGCGCGGGGGCCGGGCCGCCCGCCGGCCGTGGGGCTATGCTCGCGCGCCCCTGCGGGCGAGGAGGTGTCCATGGCGGGAAGCTCCGGCGGCGG
This sequence comes from Deltaproteobacteria bacterium, assembly GCA_035063765.1. Taxonomy (NCBI): domain Bacteria; kingdom Pseudomonadati; phylum Myxococcota; class Myxococcia; species Deltaproteobacteria bacterium. The sequence goes on along the minus strand of JAPSFT010000028.1, from coordinate 25,814 downwards.
CTCGGTGGTGGCGGCGCTGGTGCTCGGCGCCGCGATCGTCGTCGGCAGCCTGGTCGTGAAGAACGGGATCGACGGGCAGACGGCCGTGTTGCTCGGCGTCCAGGACAGCCTGGCCGAGATCGAGGGCGCCCTGGCGGGCGGGCCGCTGCGGGCCGACCGCGCCGAAGCGCGCCGCGGGCCGGACCCGAGCAAGAAGGTCGAGATCGCGATCGACGGCGCCCCGGTGCGGGGCCCCGCCGAGGCCGAGGTGACGATCGTCGAGTACAGCGACTTCCAGTGTCCGTTCTGCGCGCGCGTCGTCCCGACCCTCGACCAGCTCCGCGAGACCTACGGCGACCGGGTGAAGCTGGTCTACAAGCACCTGCCGCTGCGCATCCATCCCGAGGCGCCCGGCGCCGCCGCAGCGGCCGAGGCCGCCGGCCTGCAGGGCAAGTTCTGGGAGATGCACGACAAGATCTTCGCGAACCAGCGGGAGCTGTCCGACGCGAAGTACGTCGAGTGGGCGCGCGCGCTCGGGCTCGACCTCGCGCGCTTCGAGAAGGACCGCCGCTCGGAGGCCGTGCGCGCCCGCATCGCGAAGGACGAGGCGGAGGCGAACCGCCTCGGCGTGTCGGGGACGCCCGCCTTCTTCATCAACGGCCGCTTCCTGTCGGGAGCGCAGCCGATCGACGCCTTCCAGCGGGTGATCGACGACGAGCTGAAGGGCTAGCGGGCGTGGCGCGGGCGAGGACAGGGCCGATCGGCGCCCTGCTCGCGGCCGGGCTCGTGATCGCCGGGGCCGCGGCGGCCGAGCCCGAGCTCCCGCTGGCGATCCTCCAGGAGAACCAGGGCCTCTCGGCCGTCACCACCGACGTGGCCGTGAGCCCCGACGGCCGCCACGTCTACGCGTCGGGCGCGGACTTCCTGGTCGTCCTGCGCCGCCTGCCGGACGGCAAGCTCGCGTTCGTGGAGGAGCACCTCCTCGGCCGCGAGGGCATCCGTGTCGTCGTGCCGCCCGACGGCCGGGGCGTGCTGGCGCTCGCCTCCGAGGCGGGCGAGGCCGGTGTCGTGTCGTTCCGGCGCAACGAGGCCGACGGCACGCTCACCTGGGTCGAGGTGGAGGTGGCGGAGCTCGGGGGGTCCGTCTCCGATCTGGCGACGAGCCGGGACGGCCAGCGCGTCTACGTGACGAGCCCCGGCTACGACGCGCTGGTCGTCTACGCGCGGGACGCCGAGACCGGCGCGCTCGCCTTCGCCCAGCGGATCGAGAACACCGACCCGGGCGTCTCGGGCCTCGGGATCCCCAGGCTCCTCGCCGTGAGCCCGGACGATCGGCACGTGTACGTATCGGGGCGCCGGCAGGCGCAGGACGAGCCTCCGGTCTTCCTCGACACGATCGTCCTGCTCCGCCGCGAGCCGGACGGTTCCCTCTCCTTCGTCGAGTCGCTCGACGTGGATGCCTTCCTCTCGGACCTGGCGGCGGACATGGATCTCACCCCCGACGGCGCCGAGCTGCTGGTGCTCGACGGCGGCGCGTTCCCGGGCGCGGGCGCTGCCCTGCGCCGCTACACGCGCGACCCCGGAGACGGGCGGCTCTCCTTCCTCGCGTCCCGGCCGATCGAGGAGCCCGGCTTCTTCGCGGGCACCCTCGCGTGGTTCGCGCAGCGCCCGGACGGGAGGCGGGTCTTCTTCGCCGGCATCTCGAGCGGCCCGCCCGGGCTTCCGGTGATGGCGTGGTCCCGCGACGAGGCGGGTGGGATGGCGCCGATCGCGCGGGTCGAGACCGGCCGCATCATCGCAAGCGGCGTCAGCAGCCCCGACGGGCGCTACCTCTACACCAGCACCGCGCTCGGCGTGCGGGTGCTGGTGCCGGAGCCGGGTGCTGCGCCGGGAGCGCTGGCCGCACTCGCCGCGCTCGGGCTCAGGCGGCGGGCGTCGCGGCGCCGCCCGCCGCGCGCTCGCGCCAGCGCCCGCGCGTGAAGGCGAGGCCCACCCAGGTGGCGCGCGCCACGTGATCGAAGACCAGCGCGAGCCACATCCAGAGCACCGGCAGGTCCAAGCGCACGAAGGCGTAGGCGAGCGGCACGCGCAGCGCCCAGTTGCCGATCGCCGCGGCGAGCAGGGGCGTCACGGTGTCGCCGGCGCCGCGCAGCGCGCCCGAGAGCGTGAAGTGCATCGCGAGCAGCGGCTGCGAGAGCGCGAGCGTCAGCATGAAGGGCCCGAGGGCGGCGAGGACCCCCGCGTCGTCGGTGAAGAAGCGCGCGATCGGGCCGCGTGCCAGCGCGAAGACGGCGCCGAGCCCGATCGAGACCACGAGCGCGAAGCGCACCGCCCGCCAGCCCGCGCGCGTGGCGGCCTGCGGGTCGCGCGAGCCGAGCGCGTGGCCCACCAGGGTGGCGGCGGCCGCCGAGAAGCCGACCCCGGGGATCCACGAGAACGACATCATGCGCACGCCGACCGTGTAGGCCGCGAGCGCCGACGGGCCGTAGTGGCCGAGCATCGCGAAGTAGTCCATCAGCGCGAGGTTCAGGACCACCCGCTCGAGGACCGCGGGCGCGGCGAGCCGCGTCACCTCGCCGAGGTCGGCGCGCGCGCGCGCGAGGTCGCGGACGCCGAAGCCGAGCGCGGGGCGGAGCTCGCGGCGCCGGCTCCCGGCGGCGAGCAGCGTGATCGCCACCACCTGCCCCACGACCGTCGCCACCCCGGCCCCCGCGAGGCCCCACTCCGGGAAGCCGGCCAGGCCGAAGATCAGGAGCGCGTTGAGCCCCGTCTTCACCACCGTCACGACGAGCGCGATCCCGAGCGGGGTGCGCGTGTCGCGCGCCGCCCGGAAGCCCGACTCGAGGGTGATCGAGACGGCGAAGAGCAGCGTCGAGAGCATCATCGGGCGCAGGTAGGGGAGGGCGGTCTCGATCACCTCGGGGCTCGCGTCGAGCAGGCCGAGGACCGCGCGCGGCACCGCGAGCACGATCCCCGCGATCGTCGCCGAGACGCCGAGCGCCACCGCGAGGCAGCCGACGAGGGCGGCGCGCGCGCGCGCCGGGTCGCCCGCGCCGAGCGCGCGCGCGATCAGCGCGACCCCCGCCACCCCCACCGCCATCAGCACCGCGTGCGAGAGCCAGAAGAACTGGGTCACGTAGCCGACGGCGGCGAGCGCGTTCGGCCCGAGCCGGCCGAGCATCGCGATGTCGATCAGGCTGACGGCGCTGGCCAGCACCTGCGACACGATCACGGGCCAGGCGAGGGTCCAGATCTCGCGGTCGGTCCCGCGCGTGTCGGACAGGCGCAGCGCCACGGCGTGCGCCGCGACCGCGGCCGAGGGCAGGGCGGGCGCCGCCTCGGGATCCTCGGGCCCGGAGACCTCCGCCTCCTCGCGCGCCCGCGCGCGGCCGGGCCTCGGGTCAGGCTCCGCCAGCGCGCAGCTCCGCGGGAAGCTGGAACACGACGCCCTCGTCCACCTGCGGCAGCGACGCGATCTCGGTGTCGGGCCCGGCGAGCGCGCGCAGCCGCGCCACCACCTCCTGCACGAGCACCTCGGGCGCCGAGGCGCCCGCCGTCACCGCCACGCAGCGCACGCCGGCGAGCCAGGCCGGGTCGATGTCGCGCGCCGACTGCACGAGGTAGCCGCGCGCTCCCGAGCGGTTCGCGATCTCGACCAGCCGGTTGCTGTTCGAGGACTCGGGCGCCCCCACCACCAGCACGAGCTCCGCCTCGCCGGTCAGCTGCTTCACCGCGTTCTGGCGGTTCTGGGTCGCGTAGCAGATGTCGTCCTTGCGCGGCAGGCGGATCGCCGGGAAGCGCGCCGCGAGCGCCGCCAGGATCTCGCGCGTGTCGTCGACCGAGAGCGTGGTCTGGGTGAGGCAGGCGAGGCGCGTCGGGTCGCCGACCTGGAGCCGCGCCACGTCGTCCACGCTCTCGACGAGGTGCATGCGCTCGGGCGCCTGCCCCATCGTGCCCTCGACCTCGACGTGCCCGGCGTGTCCCACGAGCACGATCTCGAAGCCCTCGCGCGCGAAGCGCTGCGCCTCGACGTGGACCTTGGTGACGAGGGGGCAGGTGGCGTCGATCACGCGCAGCCCGCGCGCCGCGGCCGCCGCGCGCACCGCCGGCGAGACCCCGTGCGCGCTGAAGACCAGCAGCGCCCCGGCCGGCGCCTCGGCCGGGTCCTCGACGAAGACGGCGCCCTTGGCGCGCAGCGTCTCGACCACGTGGCGGTTGTGGACGATCTCGTGGCGCACGTAGACGGGCGGCCCGAAGCGCTCGAGACACTGCTCGACGATCTCGATGGCGCGGTCGACCCCGGCGCAGAAGCCGCGCGGACTGGCGAGCAGGACTTTCACGGTGCGGGCAAGCTAGCGGAGGCGCGGGGATCCGCGCCCGCCCGCCGCCGCGCGCTCGCGCGCGGGGCTCGCGTGATCCCCATGGGGCGGAGAGGTCCCGTCGGCGCGACGACGGCGCGGCTCGGGCACGGCGCGACCCCGACTCGGTTAGACTCGCGCGCTCCGTCCCGGAGGTGCCATGGCCGATCCCGAGACCTTCCGCACCGAGCTCCGTGCGTGGCTCGAGCAGCACGCGCCGGCGTCGCTGGCGGGAAGCGGCGGTGGCGAGCTCGAGGGGATCTGGGGCGGGCGCAAGGCCGTCTGGTCGAACCCCGACGCGAAGCGCTGGCTCGACGCCTGCGCCGAGCGCGGCTTCACCGCGCCCGAGTGGCCGCGCCCGTACGGCGGGGGCGGGCTCTCGCGCGAGGAGGCGAAGGTGCTGCGCCAGGAGCTCGCGCAGCGGCGCATGCCCCCGCCCCTGATCGGCTTCGGCCTCACGATGATCGGGCCCGTGCTGCTCCAGTTCGGGACCGAGGCCCAGAAGCGCGAGCACCTGCCGAAGATCTGTCGCGGCGAGATCCGCTGGTGCCAGGGCTACTCGGAGCCGGGCGCGGGCAGCGACCTCGCGGGCCTCCAGACCCGCGCGGTGCTCGTGACGGGGGGGCCGGAGGGCGACCACTACCTCGTGAACGGCCAGAAGGTCTGGACCTCCTACGCGGACCAGGCCGACTGGATGTTCTGCCTCGTGCGCACCGACCCCGAGGCCCGCAAGCAGGAGGGCATCACCTTCCTCCTCTTCGACATGGAGAGCCCCGGCGTCAGCGTGAAGCCGATCGCGCTCATCTCGGGCTCCTCGCCCTTCTGCGAGACCTTCCTGAGCGACGTGCGCGTGCCGGTCGCGAACGTGGTCGGCAAGGTGAACGGCGGCTGGACGGTGGCGAAGGCGCTGCTCGCCCACGAGCGCACGATGATCGCCGACGCCTTCGGCGGCGCCTCGGGCGGCGGCCGCACGCGCGGACTCGCGGCGCGCGCGCGCGAGGCCGTTGGCGTCGCGGCCGACGGCGCGCTCGCCGACGCTTCGCTGCGCCATCGCATCGCCCAGGCCGAGATGGACACGCGCGCCTTCGTGCTCACCACCCAGCGCGCGCGCGACGCCGCGCGGGCAGGCCACGCGCCCGGCCCCGAGAGCTCGATGTTCAAGATCTACGGCACCGAGCTGAACCAGCGCCGCATGGAGCTCCAGGTCTCGATCGCGGGGCCGCAGGCGCTCGGCTGGGAGGGCCCGGGCTTCGACGAGGCCGAGCTCGACCTGACCCGCCAGTGGCTGCGCTCGCGCGGCAATACGATCGAGGGCGGCACCAGCGAGATCCAGCTCAACATCATCGCCAAGCGCGTGCTGGGCCTGCCGGACTAGCCGGCCCGGGCCGGACCAGGAGACCGCGATGTCGCTCGTGCCGACGGAGGACCAGGAGCTCCTCGCGAAGACCGCCGCCGACTTCGTGCGCGAGCACTCGCCGGTCGCGCGCGTGCGCGCGCTGCGCGACGCGCGCGACGCCACCGGCTTCTCGCGGCCGCTCTGGAAGCAGATGGCGGAGCTCGGCTGGGTCGGGATCCCCTTCCCGGAGGCGCTCGGCGGCGCGGGGCTCGGCCTTGCGGATCTCGCCGTCGTGCTCGAGGAGCTCGGCCGGCGCCTCGCGCCCGAGCCCTTCCTCGCGACCGTCCTGCTCGGAGGCCAGGCGCTGCTCCTCGGCGGCTCCGAGGCGCAGCAGCAGGCGTGGCTGCCGGGGGTCACGGCCGGCACGAAGCTCCTGACCCTCGCCTGGCAGGAGGCGCGCAGCCGCTTCGACCCCTTCCGGATCGAGACGAGCGCGCAGGCTGCGGGCGCGGGCTTCGTGCTCTCGGGCGCGAAGATCGCCGTGCCCGACGCGGCGGTGGCGGACGCGATCGTGGTGGCGGCGCGCACGAGCGGCGCCTCCGGCGACGAGGCCGGGATCACGCTCTTCCTCGTGCCGCGCGCGAGCGCCGGCCTGTCGCTCACGCCCCAGACCCGCATCGACCACCGGAGCGCGGCGCTCCTCGGGCTCGACGGCGTCCGGCTCGGGCGCGAGGCGGTCGTGGGCGCGGTGGACGGCGGCGGGGCGCTCCTGGCCCGTGTGCTCGACCGCGCCACCGCCGGCCTGTGCGCCGAGATGCTCGGCGCCATGAGCCAGGTCTTCGCGGACACGGTCCAGTACCTGAAGACGCGCGTGCAGTTCGGGGTGCCGATCGGCTCGTTCCAGGCGCTCAAGCACCGCGCGGCGCGCGTCTTCATGGAGATCGAGCTGGCCCGCTCGGCCACGCTCGCGGCGGTGCGCGCCGCCGACGCGGGCGACGCCGAGCTCCCGCGGCTCGTCTCGCTCGCGAAGGCGCGCTGCTCGGACGCCTTCCTGCTCGCCGCCAACGAGGCGGTCCAGCTCTTCGGCGGCGTCGGCATGACCGACGAGTACGACCTCGGCTTCTACCTGAAGCGCGCGCGGGTCGCGGAGATGACCTTCGGCGACGCCGCCTGGCACCGCGAGCGCTGGGCGCGCCTGGGCGGCTATTGAGCCTCACGCGCACCGAGCGGATGCTGCGCGCCTGCCGCGGCGAGCCGGTCGACCGGCCGCCGGTCTGGCTCATGCGCCAGGCCGGGCGCTACCTGCCCGAGTACCGAGCCGCGCGCGGCGCGGGCAGCTTCCTCGACGCCTGCCGCGACGTGGAGCTCGCCGTCGAGCTCTCGCTCCAGCCCCTGCGCCTCGTCGGCAGCGAGGCCGTGATCCTCTTCAGCGACATCTTCGTGCCGATCCTGGCGCTCGGCGTCGGGGTGGACTTCCGCCCCGGGCCGGTCGTCGAGCGGCCGATCCGCACCCGCGACGACGTCGCGCGCCTCGCCGCCCCCGACCTCGCGGGCTCGATCCCCTACGTCTTCGAGATCCTGCGCCGGCTGCGCGCGGCGCTCGAGCCCGAGCAGGTGCCGCTGCTCGGCTTCGCGGGGGCGCCGTTCACGCTGGCGGCCTACCTCGTGGAGGGGCAGGGCTCGCGCCACTTCGCCGGGCTCAAGCGCCTGCTCTACGCCGAGCCCGCCGTGCTGCGCGCGCTCCTCGAGCGGCTCACGGACCTGACCGTCGCCTACCTGAACGCGCAGATCGCGGCCGGCGCCCAGGTGGTCCAGCTCTTCGACACCTGGGCCGGGATCCTGCCCCGCACCGAGTACCGGGCCTGGGTGCTCCCCACGCACCAGGCCATCGCCGAGCGCGTGGAGCGCACCCGCGCGCCGCTCATCCTCTACGTGAACGACGGCGCGCACGTCCTCGACGAGATGGTGGAATCGGGCGCCGACGTGCTCTCGCTCGACTGGCGCGTGGAGCTCGCCGAGGCGGCCCGCCGCGCCGGCCGGCGCGCGAGCCTCCAGGGCAACCTCGACCCCTGCGCGCTCGCGGCGCCGCCCGAGGCGATCGCCGAGATGGTGCGCGGGCTCGCGCGGGCGGCGGCGCCGGCGCGCGGGCACGTGCTGAACCTCGGCCACGGCTGCCTGCCCGAGACGCCCGTCGCGGGCGTGCGCGCCTTCACCGGCGCCGCGCGCGCGCTCGCGCCGGCGGGCGGCTGATGGCGGCCGACGCCGACGTCGCCGTGATCGGCGCCGGCGCGGCGGGCCTCGCCGCGGCGACCGCGCTGCGCGCGGCCGGGCGCGAGGTCCTGGTGCTCGAGGCGGCGGCGCGCGCGGGCGGCGCCGCCTGGACCGAGGCGCGCGAGGGCTACCTCGTCGAGCGCGGCCCGAACGCCCTGCGGCTCGGGCCGGGCGCGCTCGCCTTCGTGCGCGCGGCGGGCCTCGAGGCGCAGCTCGTCGCGGCGTCGCCCGCGGGCCGCGAGCGCTTCCTCCTGCGCGCGGGGCGCCTCGTGCCGGTGCCGATGGGCCCGCTCGCGCTCGCGCGCTCGCCGCTCCTCTCGGCGCGCGCCAAGGCGCGCCTGCTGGCCGAGCCCTTCGTGCGCCGCGGCGACGGGCAGGGCGAGTCGGTGGCCGGGTTCTGCGCGCGCCGGCTCGGGCGCGAGGCCGTCGAGGCCCTCGTCGGGCCCTTCCTCACCGGTGTGTACGCGGGCGACGAGCACGCGCTCGGCGCCGCGGCCGTCTTCCCGAGCCTCGTCGAGGCGGAGCGGAGCCACGGCTCGATCGCGCGCGGGCTCCTGGCCGGAGCGCTCGCGCGCGGGCGCCCGCGCGGGCGGGCCGGCTCGTGGTCGGCGGCCGGGGGGCTCGGCGGCCTCGCGGAGGCGCTCGCGGGGTCCCTCGGGAGCGCGCTCCGGCGCCGTGCCCGGGCTTCGCGCATCGGCTTCGAGGCGGGGCGCTATCGCATCGAGATCGAAGCGGAATCGGGTCCTGCTGCCGTGACTTCGCGGAGCCTCCTCCTGGCCCTGCCCGGGGCGGCCTGCGCGGCGCTCCTCGAGGCGCTCGATCCGGAGGCCGCGAAGGCGGTGGCGGCCATCGCCTACGCCCCGGTCGCGAGCGTCTCCTTCGGGATCGCCCCCGGCGCGCTGCGCGAGCGGCCGCGCGGCTTCGGCTTCCTCGTGCCGCGCGGCGAGGCCGACGCGCTGCTCGGCTGCCTGTTCATGAGCGAGCTCTTCCCGGGCCGCGCGCCCGCGGGCCGCGCGCTCCTCACGCTCCTCGCGGGCGGCACGCGCCGCCCCGAGCTCCTCGATCTCCCCGACGACCGGCTCGCCGCCGCACTCCTCCGCGACCTCGACCGCGCCCTCGGCCTGCTCGGCGAGCCGACGCCGCTCGGCGTCGCGCGCTGGCCGCGCGCGGTGCCCCAGCCCGGCCGCGAGCACCCGCGCACGGTCGCGGCGGTGCGCGCGCGCCTGGCCCGCTTCCCGCGCCTGGCCCTGGCCGGCGCCTGCTTCGACGGCGTCGCCTTCGGGGACGCGCTCGCTTCGGGCGCCGCCGCGGCGGCGCGCCTGCTCGTGGAGGAGAGCCCGTGATCGAGAAGCCCGACTGCATCTTCTGCCAGATCGCCGCCGGCCGGGCGCCGGCCGCGCGGATCACCGAGAGCGCGCACGCGCTGGCCTTCATGGACCTCTTCCCCGCCGCGGAGGGCCACGTCCTGGTGATCCCGAAGACCCACTACGAGAACGTCTTCGACTCCGACGAGGAGACGCTCGCCGACGTGCACCTCCTGGCCCGCCGCGTGGCGCTCGCGATGCGCCGCGCCCTCGCGCCCGAGGGCATGATGATGTTCCAGCTCAACGGCGCCGCCGCCGGCCAGACCGTCTTCCACTACCACGCGCATCTCCTGCCGCGCCGCGCCGGTAGCGAGCTGCGCATCCACGGCCGCGCCAAGGCGGAGCTCGCACCCCTCACCGACCTGGCCGCCCGCATCACCGCTGCGCTCGAGTAGCCAATTCTCGGCGGTGTCTTCCTTCGGCCAGGAATTGCGGAACGGACGCGGATTTTCTCGTTGACTTTCGCGGTGTTCCATCGAGAATGGCAGCGGAACCGTCATGCGTCGCATCGTCCTCCTGTGCATGCTCATTCTTCTGTGTGTCGGCCCGAGCTGCGTCGAAGGCCCGGCGTGGCTCGTGAAACGCGAGCATGGCGGCATCGTCTATTTCGCCTACGGCGACGGCACGATCCGGCGCTACGACCTGGACGCGCGGGGCTGGCTTCCGCCCTTGCAGCTCTCCGACGTCCCCACGGCCTTCACCGTCGACGACGACGGCCTCTTCGTCGCCTTCGACCGGCGCGTCTCACGCCTCGACTTCGAGGCCACGACCGAGCTCCCGCTCGAGAACACGACCCAGACGATCCACGACCTTGCGACCGACGGAAACCTGCTCTTCCTCGCCGTCGGGGAGGCGCTGATCAGCGTCGACAAGTCGAGCGGCAACCGGCTCGACAGCAGGGATTCGTGGTATGGCGTGGGCCGCCTCGCGGTGAGTCGAGAAGCCAATCGGATCTTTGCGCGCAGCCAGGGTACGAGCCCCTCCGACATCCTCTCGTTCGCATACGGGGACGACGGTTCGCTCGGAGAGCAGCACGACAGCCCGTACCACGGCGACTACCCGCACGCGAGCGACGTTTGGGTGCTGGCAGGCGGCGGGCGCGTCTTGGACGATTCCGGCATCGTCTACCACGCGAGCGACCTCGCCTACGCGGCGAGCCTCGGTGGGGCTTTCGACGACGTCGACTTCCTGGTCGATCTCCCGATCGTGCTCCGTGGCGGCACGCTCTACGGCTATTCGAATGCCCTGCTCGAGGCAGGCCGGCTCGCCCTGGACACGGTGCCGCGGAGCATCGCGGTGTACGGGGACTCGGTGTTCGCCTTCACGCCCGAGGCGGCCGGGATCGGCGTCGAGGTCGTGTCCGTGGCGGAGATCGCACCGCTCGAGCCGGGCGAGCCGGTCGACCCGACGGGGCTTCCCTACGTGCCCGACCAGCTGCTGCTCGGCGACGACGGGATCGTCTACCTGCTGAGTCGCCAGCACCTGAGCATCTTTCGCTGGTCGCTGGCGGAGCAGCGCTACCTCGAGAGCATCCCGCTCGTCGAGGCGCCGCGATCGATGGCCTACTCGGGCGAGAACGACGCCCTCTATCTCGCCCAAGCGACGGGGCGGATCACGAGGATCGGGCTCGCTCCGCTCGGCCCCGAGCGATCGTTCGTGACGGTCTCGCGGCAACCGTGCGGCCTCGTGGCGGCGGGCGCGTTCCTCGTCGTGTGCGATCCCGGCGGGTTCCCGGGCTCGCTCTACAGCTATGGACCCGACGGCCAGCGGATCGCCCAGAAGGACGTCTGGGACCTCGCCGCCGGCGAGCTCGTCTGGAACGCCGTGAACCAGCGCGTGTACTTCCTGGACGTGTACGGCGACTTCGCTTGGCAGCAGATCGAGTCCACCGGCGCCTTTGGCGATCGGAAGGAAGTGTACTTCTCCTCCCAGGCTCCGCGCGCCCCGATCCGTGTCGCGCCGGATGGATCCGCCGTCGTGCTCGGTACGGGCTGGGTGATGGATCCCATCGACCTCGCCCAGGAGGACACGCTCTCGAGCGATCTGCTGGACGCCGCCTGGTTGAACGGCCAGCTCTTCACCCTGCACGCGTTCGAGGAGCTGACGCGCGTCCAGGGCTGGGACGCGAGCTACAACCTCGCGGGAGACGTCCTCGCGCTGGGTGCACCGCTGCGGGTGTTCGCCCTCGATGACGAGCTGCTGATCGTCACGATGCTGGACGGGGCGCCGCGCTTCTGGGTCAAGGGCCCGGGCGACGACGACCTCGACGAGGACGGGGTCCCCGACGACGACGACAACTGCCCGAGCGCCGCCAACCCCGACCAGGCCGACGTGAGCGGGGACGGGATCGGCGACGCGTGCCAGCCCTCGGATGCCGACCGCGATGGCTGGCCGAACCTTCTGGACAACTGCCCGACCGATCCGAATCCGGACCAGGCAGACACGGACGGCGACGGCACCGGCGATGCCTGTGAGCCGCCGGACGCGGATGGCGACGGCGTGGGGGATGCCGACGACAACTGCGTCGAGGTTCCGAATCCGGACCAGGCGGACACCGACCGCGACGGCGTGGGGGACGCCTGCGAGCCGGACTGGGACGGCGACGGGGTGCCCAACGACCACGACAACTGCCTGCTGGTTTCCAACGCCGACCAGGCCGACGAGGACGGCGACGGGCTCGGCGATGCCTGCACACCGCCGGATCGCGACCTCGACGGCGTCCCGAACGGCGAGGACAACTGCCCGTTCGCCTACAACCCGAGCCAGGTCGACTCGAACGCCGACGGCACCGGCGACGAGTGCGAGGGCGACACGGACGGGGACTGGGTGATCGACGACCTCGACAACTGTCCCTCGCAATGGAACCCGGACCAGATGGATCTGGACGATGACGGCATCGGCGACGCCTGCGAGCCGCCCGACACCGATCGCGACGGCGTCGTCGACCAGGACGACAACTGCCCGCTGCGCTTCAACCCGAGTCAGGCCGACGCCGACGGCGATGGCACCGGCGACGCCTGCGAGCACGACTGGGACGGCGATGGCGTGATCGACGATCTCGACAACTGCTCCTTCAGCCCGAATCGCGACCAGTCCGACCTGAACGGGGATGGCGTGGGCGACGCCTGCCAGCCGGCGGACCCCGATCACGATGGCTGGCCGGGGGAGGAGGACAACTGCCCGCTTCGCGCCAACCCGTTCCAGGAGGACGGGGACGGCGACGGGCGCGGGGACGCGTGTGATGGCTGCCCCGCCGCCGCCGATCCCGACCCGGCCGACACCGACGGCGACGGGGTCGGCGACGCCTGCGACAACTGCCGCGAGGTCGCGAATCCCGACCAGGCGGATCGCGACGCTGGAGCCGACGACGACGGCTCACTCGAAGGGACGCAGCAGTACGGCGACGTCTGCGATGCGGACTTCGACAACGACGGGGTGGTGGGCACATCCGACTTTCACGGCTGGTTCCGGCCGTGCATGACGGCCGGACCGGCGGCCGACGGGTGCTCGCTCGCGGACGCGAACGAGGATGGCGTGGTCGACGCCGTCGACTTCTTCCTGGGCTTCCGGCCGCGCCTCGGCCAGGCGCCCGGCCCGGGAGCGGCGCCGTGAGCGTCCGGGCGCGAGCGCGACGCCTTCTCGGGGCGGTGGCCGTCGCATGCCTGGCGTCGTTCGCGACGCCGGCGCAGGCGGGGATCGTGATCATCGGGCTCCCGTTTGTCGGGCCCTCGCTCACGCTGCGTCCCGCCGGCTCCTTCGTGGTCGGCGCGCCGAGCGTGCTCGCGACGGCGCCGCAGGGGGTCGTCGAGCTGGAGGTCGTGCTCGACACCTTGGGCGCCAGCCTCGAGGGCTACGTGTACGGGGTCGACTGGACGGGCGGCGAGATCACCGAGCTCACGCTCGTTCGCGTCGAGAGCGCGACGCCGCCGCTCGTGCCGGATCTCTTCGGCCCGTACACGGTGGCGGGGAAGGGCGCGATGGGAGGTCACCTGGGCGGCACCGAGCTGCGCAACGTCAACGCCGCCAGCCTCACGCCCGGCCCGGGCCTCGCGGGCGGCGTGTACGTGCTCGACCGCCTCTCCTTCGAGGTCGGGACGCTGCCCGAGGAAGGCATCGAGGTCGTGCTGGTCCTCGGCGAGGGGGATGTCTTCGGGCTCGCGGGCGCCGTCGATCAACCGTCGAGGACGTACGGCGTGACGCTGGTGCCCGAGCCCGCGAGCGCCCTGCGCCACGGAGCCGCGCTCCTGGCCCTCGTCATGCTCGGCCGCCGGCGCCTGCGCCGCCCTCAGCCTTCGCGGGTCGACTGCTCGTAGATGCGGTAGGGCGCCTCGTGCATGCCGAGCGCGCGGTAGGTGGCCTGCGCGCCCCGGTTCTCGGTCTCGACGTAGAGGCGCAGGCCGCACACGTCGGGCTGGCGGGCGGCCTGCGCGCGGACGTGCTCGTGGAGCCGGCGATAGTGGCCACAGCCGCGCTCGGCGGGCGTCACGTACACGCTCTGGATCCACCACCAGAAGCCGTTGCGCCAGTCGCTCCACTCGAGGGTGAGCATCAGCGAGGCCACCACGGCGCCCGCGCGCTCGACCACGAAGGTGCGGCCGCGCGCCGGGTCCGCGAGCAGCGCCGCGACGCCCGCGCGCAGGGTCGGGCCGTCGAGCTCCCGGCCCTCGGTCTCGCGCGCCATGGCCGCGGCGAAGCCCACCAGGACCTCGAGGTCGCCGGCGGCCGCCTCCCGCACCCGCGCCGTTCCGCTGTCGGCCTCGTTCATGCGAGCTCTCCTGCGTCGTGGGTGATCCGTCCGGCGCACACCGTGCGCAGGACGCGCAGCCCGGCGATCCGCTCGGGCGCCACCGCGAGGGGGCTCCCGGACAGCACCACCAGGTCGGCGCGCTTGCCGGGCGCGAGCGTGCCCTTCTCGTGCTCCTCGAACTGGAGGCGCGCGGCCTGGCGCGTGAAGAGGTCGAGCGCCTGGGCGGGGGTGAGCGCCTGCTGCGTCTCGAAGCCCTCGCGGGTGACGCAGCACTGGATCGCGTGCAGCACCTCGGGCGACTCGACCGGCGCGTCCGAGGCGCCGGCCACCGGGACGCCGGCCTCGACCAGCGCCCGCAGCGGGTAGACCTGGCGCGCGCGCGCGGGCCCGAGCCGGCGGTGGAGCCAGGTCTTCTCGGAGTGCACGAAGAGGGGCTGGGTCGAGATGCACAGGCCGAGCCGCACGAGGCGCGGGATCAGCTCGGGCGGCACCAGCGAGGCGTGCTCGATGCGATGGCGATGGTCGGGCCGCGGCCGCTCGGCGAGGAGCCGCTCGTAGGCCCCGACGCAGCGCTCGACGGCGGCGTCGCCGATCGCGTGGACGCAGATCTGGAGCCCCGCCTCGTGGGCGGCGCGCATGCGCGCGAAGAGCTCCTCCTCGGCGAGCGTCGCCATCCCGCGCTCGCCCGGGCGGTCGGCGAAGGGCTCGCGCATGGCGGCCGTGCAGCTCCCGAGCGTGCCGTCGGCGAAGAGCTTGTAGCCGCCCACCCGGCGGCCGGCGGGCGGGTCGTGGAGCGGGGTCGCCCGTGCGGCGATGGCGGCCGCGGGCGTGCGCCCGATCAGGAGCGCGTAGGTCGAGAAGGGCGTGAGGTCGAGGAGCAGGCCCATCGCGAGCCCCTCGAGGCGGCCCGCAGCGCCGCCCGGCCCCCTCGTCGTCGGTCTGGAGCACGACGCCGGCCGAGGTGATCCCGCAGGCCGCGAGCCGGCCGAAGGAGCCCTGCGCGCCGGCGCGCAGGCGCTCGGGCGCCGGGGCCGGGAGCGCGCCGAGCAGGAGCTGCGCCGCGCTCTCGCGGCACGGGCCCGCGGGCACGCCACGCTCGTCGCGCTCGATGCGGCCGCCCGGCGGATCGGGCGTTCCGGCGCCGATGCCCGCCGCCGCGAGCGCCTGCCGGTTGCCCGAGGCGCTGTGGCCGTCGTGGGCGAGCACCAGCGCGGGGCGCCCGGGGCAGGCGCGGTCGAGCTCGCCGGCGCTCGGGAGCCGGCGCTCGGCGAGCGCCTCGACGTCGAGCCGCAGGCCGGCGGCCCACTCGCCCGGCGCGGCGCCGTCCGCGCGCGCGCGCAGCGCCGCCTCGACGTCGGCCAGGCTCCGCGCACCCGAGAGGTCGGCGTTCAGGTCGAACCAGAGGAGCGCGATCGGGTGCAGGTGCGTGTCGAGGAAGCCCGGGAGGAGCGCGCGGCCGGCGAGATCGACGGCCGACCAGTCGGCGGCGCCCGCCCGGCGCAGGGCGTCGCGGCAGCTCCGTTCGTCGCCGACCGCGAGGATCCGGCCGCCCAGCGTGGCGAGCGCCTCGGCCTCGGGCCGGGCGGGCTCGAGCGTGACGACGCGGCCGCGCGCGTAGAGGACGGCAGGGGCCCCCTCGGCGCTCATCGTGCGAGCACCACCGGGGCGGCGAGCGCGTAGCGGTCGAGCGCGTCCAGGTCGAGGGTCACGCCGAGGCCCGGGCCCTCGGGCACGCGCACGCGCCCGCCCGCGTAGTCGAGCGGAGCGACGATCAGGTCGTCCTCGAGCATCACGTGGCCGAAGAGCTCCATCGCGTGCCCGAGCACGCCGGTGCGCGCGGCGCCGAGGTGCACCTGGGCGGCCGAGGCGATCCCGAGCGGCTGGTTGTGCAGGACCGTGCCGAGCCCGCGGGCAGCATAGTGGTCGATGGCGCGCAGCGCGTGCGTGATCCCGCCGGGCCGCTCGCTGTTGACGCCGAGCACGCCGACCGCCCCGAGCTCGAGCAGCGCGATCGCGTCGACCAGCGAGAAGCAGCTCTCGTGCGCGAGGAGCGGCACCGCGACCGCGCGCTGGACGTGCGCCATGCCGGGCCAGTCGTCGGCGCGCACGGGCTGCTCGGCGCAGTCGATCCCGAAGGGCGCGATCGCGGCGATCGCGCGCACCGCCTCCCCGGGCGTGTAGGCCTGGTTGTAGTCGACGCGCAGGCGCGCCTCGTCGCCGAGCGCCTCGCGCACGGCGGCCACGATCCGGCGGTCGGCCTCGACGCCGCGGCCGAGCTTCAGGCGGAAGCTCCGCGTGCCGCCGCGCTGGAAGCGGAGGGCGAGGTCGGCCATCGCGCGGGGGTCCACGAGCGGGATCAGCGCGGCGAGCGGCAGCGGCTCCGGAGCGGGGCGCGGCGGCGGCTCGCCCTCGCCCTCGCCCGCACGCGCCGCGAGCAGCTCCCAGAGCGGCCGCCCCGCGATGCGCCCCATGAGGTCGTGGCAGGCGAGGTCGAGGAGCCCCTTCGCCACCTCGCTGCGCGCGACGTTGGCGTCCAGGCGCGTGCGCAGCGCCGCAGCGGCGAAGGGATCCGCGCCGAGCACGTAGCGGGCGAGACCGTGCTCGATCGCGTCGATCACCTGGGCCGGGGAGACGCCCGTCTCCGGCAGCCACACGAAGGCCTCCCCGATGCCGCTCGAGCCGTCCTCGGCGGTGAGCCGCGCCAGCACGAAGTCGCCGCCGCTCCAGGGCTCCTCGGCCGGGATCGCCATCCCGAGCCCACCCTCGCTCCGGGCCATCGTCTCGCGCACGGCCGCGCGGAAGGGAACGTGGAGCGCCCACAGCTCGAGGCGCTCGACGGTGGGACGCGGGGGCCGGGTCATGGCGCGGCAGGGTAGCGGGCGCGTCGCCCTGGATTCATTCCGTGCCGCCCGGTGGCGCGCGCCCCGGCGCCGGGCGCGTGCTGACCGCGAGGCGGCTCGCGGTCAGCGATAGGCGTTGCCGCGGTGCGGCGAGCCGCGCAACCCTCCGCACCGGTGGGTGAAGAGGTGCCGACGTCCCTGAAGACGAGGTCCGCGAGCTCCGTTCCCGTGCTCGCCGCGATCCGCGAGCCCGCGGACGTGCGCCGGCTTCCGCGCGCGGTGCTGCCGCGCCTCGTCGAGGAGCTGCGCGAGGCGCTGATCGAGCTCGGCGCGACCCAGGGCGGGCACTTCGCGGGCAGCCTCGGGGTGGTCGAGCTGAGCGTGGCGCTGCACGCGGTCTTCGACACGCCGCGCGACCGGCTCGTGTGGGACGTGGGCCACCAGGCCTACGGCCACAAGGCCCTGACCGGGCGTCTCGGCGCGCTGCCGCGCATCCGGCGCGCCGACGGCCCGAGCGGCTTCCTGCGCCGCAGCGAGAGCCCCTTCGACGCCTTCGGCGCCGGCCACGCCGGCACCTCGCTGTCGGCCGCGCTCGGCATCGCCGAGGCGCTGCGCCGGCGCGGCGAGCCGGCCTGCGCGGTGGCCGTGATCGGCGACGGCGGCGCTACGGCCGGGATGGCCTTCGAGGCGCTCAACCACGCCGGCGAGCTGGCCCGGCAGGGCGCCGCCCCCGCCCTGCGCGTGGTCTTCAACGACAACGGCATGTCGATCGCGCCGAACGTGGGCGGGCTCTCGCGCAGCGGCGACGTGCGCGGCTACGTCGAGGCGCTGGGGCTCGCGTACCGGGGACCCGTCGATGGCCACGAGCTGGAGGCACTCCTCGACGCGCTGGCGGCGCTGCGGGCCGCATCCGGGCCGGCCGTGCTGCACGTGCGCACCCGCAAGGGCCGCGGCTTCGCGCCGGCCGAGGCGGATCCCTTCGCGTGGCACGCCACCGCCCCCTTCGAGCGCGCGAGCGGGGCGCGGCGCGCGGCCGCGGCCGCGCCTCCCACCTGGACCGCGTGCTTCGCCGACGCGCTCGCCCGGGTGGCGGCGCGCGACCCGCGCGTGGTCGCGATCACCGCGGCCATGCCCGACGGCACCGGCCTCGACCGCTTCGCCCGCCGCTTCCCGGACCGGGTCTACGACGTCGGCATCGCCGAGCAGCACGCCGTCACCTTCGCGGCCGGGCTCGCGGCCGAGGGCCTGCGCCCGGTGTGCGCGATCTACTCGAGCTTCCTCCAGCGCGCCTTCGACCAGGTCGCGCATGACGTGGCGCTCCAGGAGCTGCCCGTCACCTTCGCGCTCGACCGCGCGGGCCTGGTGGGCGCCGACGGCCCGACCCATCACGGGGTCCTCGACCTCGCCTACCTGCGCGCGATCCCGGGCCTGGTGGTGGCGGCCCCGCGCGACGAGAACCAGCTCCAGCACCTGCTCGCGACCGCGATCGACTCGGGCCGGCCCTTCGCGCTGCGCTTCCCGCGCGGCGCGGCCTGCGGCGTCGCGCTCGACCCGGACCCGAAGCCGCTCCCGATCGGCTGCGGCGAGCTCCTGCGCGACGGGGCCGACGTCGCGCTCGTGGCGCTCGGGCGCACCGTCCCCCCCGCCCTCGCGGCCGCGGAGGCCCTGGCGGCGCAGGGCATCTCGGCGGCGGTGGCCGACGCGCGCTTCGTGAAGCCGCTCGACGAGGCCCTCCTCGCCGACCTGGCCGAGCGCGTCGGCGTCGTCGTCACGATCGAGGACCACGTGCTCGCGGGCGGCTTCGGGAGCGCCGTGCTCGAGCTCCTCGCCGCGCGCGCGCCCGCTACCCGCGTGCGGAGGCTCGGCATCGACGACCGGGTGGTGGAGCACGGCGAGCAGGACGAGCAGTGGCGCGAGGTCGGGATCGACGCGGACGCGATCGCGGCGGCCGCGCGCGCCGCGCTCTCCGAGAGCGCGCGCCCCGCGCGGCGCAGGGCCCGGCGGTGAGCGAGCCGCTCGCCCCCGCGCTGCGCGACGCCTACGCGCACTGCGCGCGGGTCCTGCGCGAGAGCGGCTCGAGCTTCGCAGCGGCGTTCTGGATGCTGCCGGCCCCGCAGCGCCGCGCCCTCCACGCCGTCTACGCCTTCTGCCGGCTCGCCGACGACGTCGCCGACGACCCGGCCGTGCGCGGCGACCGCCAGCGCCTGCTCGAGCGCTGGCGCGCCGAGCTGGCCGCGGCCTACCGCGGCGACGCCACGCACCCGGTCGGGATCGCGCTCGGCGACGCCGTGCGCCGCTTCCGCCTCCCGCAGGAGGTCTTCGCCGACCTCCTGTGCGGCGTCGAGTCGGACCTGCGCGGCGAGCCGATCGCGACCTGGGCGGACCTCGAGCGCTACTGCTACCGGGTGGCCTCGACGGTGGGGCTCCTGCTCGTGCGGATCCTCGGCGCCCGCAACCCGGACTCGCTCGAGTACGCGCGCCAGATGGGGATCGCCGTGCAGCTCACGAACGTGCTGCGCGACGTCGGCGAGGACGCGGCCGCCGGCCGGATCTACCTGGCGCGCGAGGACCTCGAGCGCCTGCACGTGCCGCCCGAGAGCCTGCGCGCGGGCAAGCTCGACGAGGAGACCCGGCTCCTCCTGGCGCTCTACGCCGAGCGCGCGCGGATCCGCTACGAGGCCGCCGCGCGCCTGCTGCCCGCCGAGGACCGCCGCGCCCTGCGCCCGGCCCAAGCGATGGGCGGCATCTACCGGGCGCTCCTCGACGAGCTCCACGCCCGGGGCTTCCCCTGCCTCGGCCCCCCCCTGCGCCTGTCGAAGCCGCGCCGGCTCGCGATCGCGGCGCGCGCGTGGCTCGGGATCGGAGCCCGCGCATGAGTGGGAACGAGGTGAGCCGGCGCAAGCTCGAGCACCTCGAGCTCTGCATCGAGGCCGACGTCGAGGCCCGGCGCGGGACGCTCCTCGACGAGGTCGAGCTCCTGCACGAGGCGCTGCCGGAGCTCGCCTGGACGGAGGTGGACTCCTCCGTCGAGCTCTTCGGGCGCCAGCTCCTCGCGCCCTTCGTGATCAGCGGCATGACCGGCGGCGCGCCGGAGACGCGCGCCGTGAACCTGGCGCTCGCGGCGGCGGCGCAGAAGCACGGCTTCGGGATCGGCGTCGGCTCGCAGCGGGCCATGCTGCTCGATCCCGCGCTCGCGGCGAGCTACCGGATGCGCGAGGTCGCGCCCGACGCGCTGCTGCTCGCGAACCTGGGCGCCGTGCAGGCGCGCGAGGCCGGGCCCGAGCGCGTGGCGGAGCTCGCCCGCGCGATCGGCGCCGACGCGATCTGCATCCACCTGAACGTGGCCCAGGAGCTGGTGCAGGACGAGGGCGACCGCGACTTCCGCGGCCTCTACGCGGTGCTCGCCGAGCTGGTGCAGGAGCTGCCCCTGCCGGTGATCGTGAAGGAGACCGGCTGCGGCCTGGCGCCGCGCACGCTCGCGCGCCTGCGCGCAGCCGGGGTGGGCTGGGTGGACGTCGCGGGCGCCGGCGGCACGAGCTGGACGCGGGTCGAGTCGCTGCGGGGCTCGCCGCGCCAGCGCGCGCTCGGCGAGCTCCTGCGCGACTGGGGCGTGCCCACGGCGGCGGCGCTCGTCTACGCGGAGCGCGCGGGCCTCGCCGCGATCGCGTCGGGCGGCGTGCGCGACGCCCTCGACGCGGCGCGCGCGCTCGCGCTCGGCGCGCGCGCGGTCGGCCTCGCGCTGCCCTTCCTGCGGGCGTGGGCGGCGGGCGGCGAGGCGGCGGTCTTCGAGGCGGCCGCGCAGCTCGCCGAGGGGCTGCGCGCCGTGATGGCCCTGACCGGGGCGCGGCGGGTCGGCGAGCTGCGGAGCGGGCCGCGCGTGCTGGGTCCCGGGCTCGCGCGCTGGCTCGCGCTCGCTGACCGATCGGGGGCTTCCGGTCAGCGATGCCAGGGTGTCGGAAGCCCTGAAATTTGAAACCGTTTCCGGCGGCGGAGGGGAGCCGCGTGATGCAGCCGCAGGGGCAGCCGCCGGGCTCGGGCGGGGGGGCGCCGGGCACGAGCGGTCCGGAGGCCGAGGCGAACGCCGGCGGAGGCGCCCGCGGGCGCGCCGGGCGTTCCGGCCGGCGCGCGCCCGACGCCAAGGCGCGCACCCAGGGGCGCATCCTCGCGGCGGCCGCGGCGCTCTTCGCGGCGCGCGGCTACGAGGGCGCCAGCATCTCGGCGATCGCGGCGCGCGCGGGCGTCTCGCGCTCGGCCGTGTTCTGGCACTTCGGCGACAAGGAGACGCTCTTCCGCGAGACCTTCCGGCGCATGCTGGTGCCGTTCGCGGAGGAAGTGGCGCGCACGCTCACGCACGCGGACCCCGCCACCCGGCTCGTCGAGCTGATCTCGGTCTACGAGCGCTTCGTCGAGGAGCAGATCCCGGCGATCCAGGCCTTCGTGCGCTGGGTGATCGAGTCGCCGGCGCTGCGCGGCTCGATCCGCGAGCCGCTCTTCGCGCTCCACGACCACTTCGTGCGCGACGTGCGCGACGCGCTCGCCCAGGCGCTCGGCGACCGCGAGCCCGCCGAGGCGCTCGCGATGGGCCTGATCTCGATGCTGCACGGCAACCTGCTGCTCGCGATGGTCGACGGCGATCCGCATCGCGCGCGCCTGCGCCGGGCGGGCCTGCGCCGGATGGTCGAGCGCGCGCTCGGCGCGGCGGCGCCGGCGCGGCGGGTGCCGTGACCACCCCGCTCTTCGCGCCCGACGCACTCCTCGCCCGCTCGGCCCACGAGAACTTCCCCGTGGCCCCGCGCTGGCTGCCGCGCGCGCTGCGCGAGGACCTGCTCGCGATCTACGGCTTCGCGCGCCTCGCCGACGACACCGGCGACGAGGCTCCCGCGAGCGCCGGCGAGCGCCTGGCGCTGCTCGACGAGCTCGAAGCCGACCTTCTGCGCGCGCCGGCGGGCGCGGCGCGCCATCCGCTCGTGCGGAGGCTCGGGCCGGCGCTCGCCGCCGGGCGCCTGCCCGCCGCGCCCTTCCGGCGCCTGCTCGAGGCCAATCGCCGCGACCAGCGCGTCGCGCGCTACGGGAGCTGGGCCGAGCTCGCCGGCTACTGCACGCTGTCCGCCACCCCGGTCGGTGAGCTCGTGCTGCACGCGCTTGGCGCGGCGACACCGGATCGGATCGCCCTCTCCGGCGACGTCTGCACGGCGCTCCAGCTCCTCGAGCACTGCCAGGACGTGGTCGAGGACCACGGGCGCGGGCGCGTCTACCTGCCGGCCGAGGATCTCGCCCGCTTCGGGGTGGGCGAGGCCGACCTCGTCCGGCGCCCGGCGCCGCCGGCCCTGCGCGCCGCCGTCGCCTTCGAGGTCGAGCGGGCGCGCGCGCTCCTGCGGGCGGCCGGGCCGCTCGTCGCCTCGCTGCGCGGCAGCGGGCGCTGGCTCGTCGCGGGCTTCGCGGCGGGCGGGCGGGCGACGGCCGACGCGCTCGCCCGCGCGGGCTTCGACCCGAGCGCGGGCGCCCCGCGCCCGCGCCGGCGCGATCTCGCCCGCCATGCGCTGGCCCTCGTCGCACGCAGGCGCCGCCGGTGACGGGCCACGTCCTCGTCGTGGGCGGCGGGCTCGCGGGCCTGAGCGCGGCGCTCGACTGCGTCGACGCGGGCGCGCGCGTGACCCTTCTCGAAGGGCGCCCGCGGCTCGGCGGCGCCACCTGGTCGGCCCGGCGCGGCGAGCTCGAGGTGGACAACGGGCAGCACGTCTTCCTGCGCTGCTGCACGGCGTACCGCGGCTTCCTCGCGCGGCTCGGCGTCGAGCACCTGGTCGCGCTCCAGCCGCGCCTCGCCGTCCCGGTGGCGGCGCCCGGGCGCGGGACGGCCTGGATCCGGAGCGCGCGGCTGCCGTGCCCCGCGCACCTCGCCCCGAGCCTGCTGCGCTTCCACCACCTCGCGTTCCCCGACCGGCTGCGCGCGGCCCGCACCGCGCGCCGGATCGGCGCGCTCGACCTCGCCGACCCGGCTCTCGACCGCGTGCGCTTCGGCGACTGGCTGCGCGCGGCGGGCGAGCCGCAGGCCTCCGTCGACCGCTTCTGGGATCTCCTCGTGCGGCCGACCCTGAACCTCCCGGCCCGCGAGGCCTCGCTCGCGCTCGCGACCAAGGTGATCCAGACCGGCTTCCTCGAGCGCGCCGACGGCGCCGACGTGGGCTGGGCGCTGGCGCCCCTGCGCGCCGTCCACGCCGACCCCGCCGAGCGCGCGCTGCGCGCCGCCGGCGCGAGCGTGCTCGTGCGCGCACCGGTCGACGCGATCGACGCCGGCGCCGGGCGCCGACCCGCGGTGGTGTCGCACGGTACCCGCCTCGAGGGGGACGCGGTGGTGCTGGCGGTGCCGCACGAGGAGGCGGCCGCGCTCCTCCCGCCGGGCGCGAAGGCGGACCCGGAGGCCTGGCGCGGGCTCGGGCGCGGGCCGATCGTGAACCTGCACGTGGTCTTCGACCGGCCCGTGCTGCGCGAGCCGCTGCTGGCCGCGATCGACTCGCCGCTCCAGTGGATCTTCGACCGCACGGCGTCCTCCGGGCTCGCGCGCGGCCAGTACCTCGCCGTCTCGCTGTCCTCGGCCGAGGCCTATCTGGGCCTCTCGCAGGCCGCGCTGCGCAGCCGCTTCCTGCCGGCCTTCGAGGCGCTCCTGCCGGAGGCGCGCGGCGCGCGCGTCCTGCGCTTCTTCGTGACCGCCGAACGTGTCGCCACCTTCCGGCAGGCGCCGGGCACGCGCGCCCGGAGGCCCGCGCCCGACGTGGGCCTGCCGCGCGTCTTCGTGGCCGGCGCGTGGACCGACACCGGCTGGCCGGCCACGATGGAAGGCGCGGTGCGCAGCGGCCACGCCGCCGCGCGCGCCGCGCTGGCCGCGCTCGGCGCGGCCCCCGCCGCGCTGCCGGCCGTCGCGGCCGCCTGATCGTCCTGCACCGGATCCGTCCCAGGAGGAGCTCCCGATGACCGCTTCGCTCGCCACCCCGCTCACGACGCCCGCCGAGCGCGCGCTCGCGCGCGGCCGCGACCGCCTGCTCGCGCTCCAGAACGAGGCCGGCTGGTGGAAGGCCGAGCTCGAGACGAACGTCACGATCGAGGCCGAGGACCTGCTCCTGCGCCAGTTCGTGGGCCGCCGCGACGAGGCGATCCTGCGCGACACCGCCGCGTGGATCCGCCGGAAGCAGGACGCCGACGGCGGCTGGGCGACCTTCCACGGCGGCCCGCCCGACCTCTCGGCCACGATCGAGGCCTACGCCGCCCTGCGGCTCGCGGGCGATCCCGCCGACGCCGCCCACATGCAGCGCGCCGCCGCCCTCGCCCGCGAGCTCGGCGGGATCGAGCGCTCGCGCGTCTTCACCCGGATCTGGCTCGCGCTCTTCGGCGAGTGGCCCTGGGAGCGGCTCCCGGCGCTTCCGCCCGAGGTGATCCTGCTCCCCTCGTGGTTCCCGCTCAACGTCTACGACTTCGCGAGCTGGGCGCGCCAGACGATCGTGCCGCTGTGCGTGGTGGCCTCGTTCCGCCCGCAGCGCGCGCTCGGCTTCGGGCTCGCGGAGCTGCGCACGGGCGACTGGCAGCCCGAGCGGCTGTCGCTGCGGAGCTGGGGCGGGCGCTTCCAGGCGCTCGACCGCGCGCTCCATCGCTACGAGAAGCGCCCGCTCGGCCCGCTGCGCCGCCACGCCCTCGCGCTCTGCGCCGAGTGGATCCTGCGCCGCCAGGAGGCCGACGGCTGCTGGGGCGGGATCCAGCCACCCTGGGTCTACTCGATCCTGGCGCTCCACCTGCTCGGCTACCCGCTCGACCATCCCGCGCTCGCGAAGGGCTGGGAGGCGCTCGAGGGCTTCGCGCTGCGCGAGCCGGGCCTGCGCCGCTTCGAGGCCTGCCAGTCGCCGGTCTGGGACACCGCGCTCGCGATGGTGGCGCTGCGCGACGCCGGGGTGGCACCCGAGCACCCCGCGATGCGGCGGGGCGCCGAGTACCTGCTCGGCCAGGAGATCCGCGTGCCCGGCGACTGGGCCGTGCGCCGGCCCGGGCTCGCGCCCGGCGGCTGGGCCTTCGAGTTCGAGAACGACAACTATCCCGACATCGACGACACCGCCGAGGTGATCCTCGCCCTGCGCGCGGGCGGCGGCGGGCGCGCGCGCACCGAGGGCGCCGTCCGGCGCGCGCTCGAGTGGACGCTCGGGATGCAGTGCAAGGACGGGGGCTGGGCCGCCTTCGACGCCGACAACACCCAGCCCCTGTGCGGCGAGCTGCCCTTCTGCGACTTCGGCGAGGTGATCGACCCGCCGAGCGCCGACGTGACCGCGCACGTGATCGAGATGCTGGCCGAGGAGGGCCGCGCCGACGACCCGCGCTGCCGCGCGGGCCGCGACTGGCTCCTGCGCGCGCAGGAGCCCGACGGCTCCTGGTTCGGGCGCTGGGGCGCGAACTACGTCTACGGCACCGGCGCGGCGGTGCCCGCGCTGATCCGCACCGGCATCGCCCCCGACGATCCCGTGATCCGGCGCGCGGTGCGCTGGCTCGCCTCGCGCCAGAACCCGGACGGCGGCTGGGGCGAGGACCTGCGCTCCTACGTCGACCCCGCCTGGCGCGGGCGCGGGCGGAGCACGGCCTCGCAGACGGCCTGGGCGCTCCTCGCGCTGCTCGCCGCGGGCGAGCGTGGCGAGGCCGCGGCGCGCGGCGTCGAGTGGCTGGCCTCGACCCAGCTCGAGAACGGCGACTGGGACGAGCCCGAGTTCACCGGCACCGGCTTCCCCGGCGACTTCTACCTCCGCTACCACCTCTATCGCCTCCACTTCCCCGTGATGGCCCTCGGCCGCTGGGTGCGAGGCGGCATCTGAGGGGACAGACCCGGCGATCCGGCGATTCCAAGGCGGAGATGACCAGCAGCTCACTGCGAATCGCCGGATCGCCGGG